>NZ_LFVU01000005.1 GCF_001047375.1 Clostridium cylindrosporum DSM 605 | reverse complement strand
CAACGGCCTTCTAAGCCGTGTGCCAGGAGTTCGAATCTCTTAAGGCGCACCATTTAACTTAACATGGTGGGTATAGCGCAGTTGGTTAGCGTGCCAGATTGTGGCTCTGGAGGCCGTGGGTTCGAATCCCATTATCCACCCCATTTATTGGGCTATCGCCAAGCGGTAAGGCACGGGACTTTGACTCCCGCACGCGTAGGTTCAAATCCTACTAGCCCAGCCATTTTGAGCCACTAGCTCAGTCGGTAGAGCACATGACTTTTAATCATGGTGTCCAGGGTTCGATTCCCTGGTGGCTCACCAGTTATGGTGAAATAATAAACATGATAATATGGACCATTAGCTCAGTTGGTAGAGCACCTGACTCTTAATCAGGGTGTCCTGGGTTCGAGCCCCCGATGGTCCACCAGTAAGTCATCTAATCATAGATGACTTTTTTATTTTTATAAATATTTATTTATTTAATTGATAACTAAAGATGAATTTGGGAAAAATACTTAACATAAATCTTTTTTTATGGACAAATATTAGTTATAATAAAGATACTAAGGTTAGGAGGGAAACAAATGTCAAAGCCAAGTATATTTAGTAGCGATTATGAGCAGAAGATGAAGCGAAGAAAACTTAATATTATATTATTTCTACTACTTCTAGTATGTATAGCCTTCTTTGGAGGAAGATATTATTTAAAGAAGAATAACATAAATGTCTTTCCTGATTTTACTAGTAAAAAACAGGAATCTATTAAGGATAGTTCTAAATCTACAGAAAACTCAAAACCAGATCAAAGCCAGAAAGAAGCTAGTCCCTCACCTAGTGTACTTGAATATTCATATACTTTAAAGAATAGTAAGCCTATAAAACTAGAATATATAGTAAATGGTGAAAATAAAGAATTTAAGGGTTTGAAAAATGAGAACCTAGATTCAGTTGAATTTTCTGTTTCTCCTAATAAGAAGTATATAGTATTTGTTGATAAAACAGATCAATCTTTAATACTTGCTGATAATGAAGGTGATTTTACAGATATAACTAAGGAAAATGTGGTATTTAGTAGTGGAAAGAAATTAAGTAGAAAAATTCTTAAGAATAATAAGGATTACATATGGAATGCGAAGCCTCAGTTCACTACAGATGGAAATATAGTTTATATTTCAGATATGCCAAACACTAAATCAGGGGGAACGCTAACTCTTTGGATTACAAGACCGAAAAAAGATGCTAAGCATACTAAGATAACAAAGGTTACAGGTAAGATACCTGAAATTAACTTTGAAGGTTATGACAAAGAGGGACGTTTGAAGCTTAAAACAAGTGAAGGGTATATTTATATATCTAAAGACGGATATACAGCTATGAAATAAAAAGTTTAAAAGAGAGCCTATGGCTCTTTTTTTTGTGCGTTCATTTATATTAAATACTTCAGAAGGTGCATATAGATATAATAGAAATATATCGGAGGACATTAATGAAAAATGCTAGTGAAGTTACAAGCCATGCGGTTTTAAGTAGATATGAGGGTGTTAATAAAGACAAAAATAACATGGTAATGTCTACAATAGTTGCAAATTTTCAAGTTAAATTTGGATTAAAAACCAAAGGTATAGACATAATAAACAATATAATAAAAAATATATCTGAAGATACTTTATGCAATGTTGAAAGAAACATACTTTTATGGAATATCTGTATCCTTATAGATGAGTATACTGAGCTTAGAGAATATGAATATGTTAAGGAACTTATTGATAAGGCTAAAAGGAACTACTCTAGGGATGTTATTTTAGGTGATACATTAGAATCATTTCATATATCCTGGTTAGATCAGATTTTATTAAAGGAAGCCAAACTTTATATATTAAAGGGAGATAAGGTTAAAGGTGAAGATATATGTAGAGAAGTAATCGAGAATAGAAAAGGTATTATGGAATCTGCTTTAGCTATTGGTGAAAGTATAAACCTAGATAGGTGTAATTCATTAAGCTACAGATACCTTTCTAAAATATATAAAGAAGATGATTATAAATGCGCTAGGGAGTATATGAAAAAAGCATTATATTACAAAACATATAATAAGGATATTTATAATCTATATAACAGTAAGTCGGAGGAGATACTAGATTTAAAGGGAATTAAAAGTAGCTATTCTTTTCTAGTGAAATGCTATTTTGAAGAAAAAAATCCATCCTATGATAATATAGAATATTCATACTGCATAAGTTGTATATATAATAATAGTAAAATATGCTCAAAGAGAAATATTAAAATAACCGATAAGAAATCATGTAGCTTATATGAAGCTTTTAAATATATATTATGATATAATTAAAAAAACATTTATAGTTGGTAGGAGGACATAAGTAGTAATGAGGATAGGAGTATCAACTGCCTCTTTCTATCCAAGGGTAAATACAGAAGATACCTTAGATATAATGAGAGACTTAGGATTTAACCTGTGTGAGGCTTTTTTAGAAACAGAAAGTGAATCGTCAGAAGATTATGCATTTGTTCTAAGTGAAAGGGCTAAAGCACTAGGCGTTGAGATTTATTCTGTTCATGCATTTTCTTCAGTATTTGAACCATTTTTATATGATGCCTATGATAGACGTAGAAAGGAAATGGAAGATAAGTTTACTAAAGTGTGCAGAGCGGCTTCAGTTCTAGGAGCTAAATACTATACATTTCATGGAATGAAAAACATGCCAGGAAAGAAAATAAATATTTCTAAAGTTTCACGTCAAATGGACTATCTTTGTGAGATTGCAGAGGGATATGGAGTTAAAGTCTCCATTGAAAATGTTGCAAGGTGCAAAGGAAGTAATATAGATTTCTTAAAGGACCTTAAACAACATATGATTAAAAATTTATATTATACATTAGACTTAAAACAAGCAAGATTAAGTGGAGTAGATCCCTATGAATATCTTAAAGTGTATGGGGATAACATTAGTACTGTACACATTAATGATGCAAGTGAAACATCGCCTTGTCTTCTTCCAGGTGAGGGAAATGCAAACTTAAAGGAAATTATACAAAAGATTCACAGTATCAATAAAAACATCCCCTATATAATTGAGGTTTATGGTGATAATTATGAGAGTTTTAACCAAATAGGAAGGGCAAGAGAACACTTAGAATCACTGGAGGTTTTAAATGTCAAGAATTAAAAGTATAATAGGGATACTTTTATTATCAGTATTAATTTTTGTTGGTTGCGCACAGAAGGAGAGTATATCTACTTCTCCTCAGTTAGAAGTAAGTGTTATAGATGTAGGTCAAGGAGATGCAATATTCATAAAAACTCCAGATAGAAAAAATATATTAATAGACACAGGGTCTAAGGATGAAAAAGACAAATTATATAGTTTCTTAAGTTCTAAGGATATTAAGAACATTGATATATTAGTAGGAACACATCCACATGAGGACCATATAGGAAATATGCCATCTGTTATAAAGGATTTTACTATTGGAAAGGTTTATATGCCAAAGGTTACACATACATCAAAAACATTTAAGGACACAATGTCATCTATAAGAGAAAAAAGCCTAAAGATAACATCTCCAAAGTCATCAGAGATTTTAAATTTAGGCGATGTAAAGATTGAATTTATAGCTCCTAATTCAAAGAGTTATAAGGATCTAAATAATTATAGTATTGTTGTTAAACTAACCTATGGAAGAAATAGTTTCATGCTTATGGGAGATGCAGAGAAGTATTCTGAAAAAGAAATTATATCAAAGGGATACCAATTAAAATCAGATGTAATAAAACTTGGTCATCATGGAAGTTTTAGTTCAAGTTCTAAAAAGTTTATAGAGAAAGTAAATCCTAAATATGCTGTAGTATCATGTAGTAAAAACAATGAGTATGGTCATCCCCATAGGGAAACAATTAAACTTTTAGAAAACTTGAATATATCTTTAATAAAAACCTATGAGTCCGGTACAGTTACATTTATATCAGATGGGAAAAATATAAACGTAAATACAAAAAAATAATAATAAAATTGTTTTAAAAAAGGAAGAATAAGGTTATAATTTCAAAAGAAGGGTATTTATTAACTTACTTATTGAAGGGAGAATGGAAATTGAAGGTTTGCTACGATAGAGAAAAGGATATAGTTAGCATATATTTTGAGGAAAATGTTAAAAATGAAGATAATACTTTTATAAAAAAACAGGAAAATACTTCTACTTCATCGAATTTATATGATAGCGAGAAAGCAGCAAATCTTATTTTAGATACTGTTGATATAGTTTCAAATAGTTCTATAGTAGGATTTAGAGTGTTTAATGCTTCTAAGTATTATGATAGGGAGTTACTTAACGTAGCTGATGAAGAAAATTTAAGTGATGCAGAAGCATCATTAAGACCGTCGGAAAAAGTCATAGCAACTGTAACTAGAGAGGGTATTGTATAGGTCCAAATACTTGAATATGAGGACTCACTGTGATATCATTACAATGTTATACTATACGTATGTACCGATAGAACTACGTTAATACAAAACTATTATAAGGCTAATTTAGGAGGAAGAAACATGAGCGTAAAAGTTGAAAAGCTAGAAAAAAACGCTGTTAAGCTAGAAATAACAGTATCAGCAGAAAAATTTAATGAGGCATTAAATAAGTCATATAAAAAGAATGCAAAGAAGTTTAATATACCTGGATTTAGAAAGGGTAAAGCACCAATGAATGTAATTATCCAATATTATGGAGAAGGTGTACTTTATGATGATGCTATAAACTTTGCATGTGAAGCATCATACCCTGCTGCTATAGAAGAAAACAAAATTGAACCAGTTGACTATCCAGAAATAGATGTAGTTAGCATAGGAAAAGGTGAAGACCTTGTTTATACAGCTACTGTAACTGTTAAGCCAGAAGTTAAGCTTGGAGATTACAAAGGCGTAGAAGTTAATAAAGTTGAATATAAGGTTACAGAAGAAGACGTTGAAGCTGAAGTTAACTCAATGAGAGAAAAAGCTGCAAGAATGGTATCAAAGGAAGATGGAGAAGTTAATGAAGGTGATATAGCTGTAATTGACTTTGAAGGATTCGTTGATGATACAGCTTTTGAAGGTGGAAAGGGAGAAAACTTTGAACTAACAATTGGTTCAGGTACTTTTATTCCAGGATTTGAAGACCAACTAAAGGGAACAAAGGCTGGAGAATCAAAGGATGTTAATGTAACATTCCCAGAAGACTATAGAGTAGAAGAACTTGCAGGAAAGCCAGCTTTATTCAAGGTTACTGTTAACGAAATAAAGGTTAAAGAAGTACCAGAACTTGACGATGAATTTGTAAAGGATGTTTCAGAATTTGATACAGTTGATGAATTAAAGGCTGACATCAAGAAGAAACTAGAAGAAGCTAATGAAGAAAAAGCTAAAAGAGAATTCGAGGATGCAGTAATCAAGAAGATTACAGATGCTTCAGAAGTTGAAGTTCCAGATGTTATGATAGAAAGAGAAGTAGACTTTATGGTTAAGGATCTTGATATGAAACTTAAGTATCAAGGACTAGACATCAATAAGTATATGGAACTTCTAGGAATGACAATGGATAAGCTAAGAAGTGACTTTAGAGAAGTTTCAGCTAATAGAGTTAAGACTAACCTAGTAGTTACAGCAATAGCTAAGGCTGAAAACCTTGAAGTAACAGAAGAAGAATTATTAAATAGGGCTGAAGAAATAGCTAAGAGATATGGTGAAAAAGATCTAGAAAAAATGAGAGATATAATTCTTACTGCTGAAAGAGAAAGCATAAAAGAAGAAATTTCAAATAATAAAGTTGTAGACCTAATTGTTGAAAATAGTAAGGCTATATAACTTAGTATTTTAATTGGTTTATAATTTTATCTTAAGGAGGGATATTTATGAGTTTAGTTCCTATGGTAGTGGAGCAAACAAGTAGAGGAGAAAGATCATACGATATTTATTCAAGACTATTAAAGGATAGAATAATTATGCTAGGAGAAGACGTTAACCCTATAACATCTAAGTTAGTAGTGGCGCAGCTTCTATTCCTAGAGGCTGAAGATCCTGATAAGGACATCTACCTTTATATAAATAGCCCTGGTGGTTCAATAACTGATGGTATGGCTATATATGATACTATGAATTATATAAAGCCAGATGTATCAACGATTTGCATAGGTATGGCAGCATCTATGGGTGCTTTCTTACTTGCAGCAGGAGCTAAGGGAAAGAGATTTGCTCTTCCTAACTCAGAGATAATGATACACCAACCACTTGGTGGAGCTCAAGGGCAAGCAACTGATATTGCTATACATGCAGAAAGAATTATTAAGATAAAGAAACATTTAAACCAAATTCTAAGCGAAAGAACAGGTCAGCCCCTTGAAAAACTAGAAAAAGATGTTGAAAGGGATTACTTTATGGAAGCAGCTGAAGCTAAAGAGTATGGACTAATTGATGAAGTAATCACAAAAAAAAAGTAAGTGAATAAAGGGGTGTGAAGATGCCAAAACTAGATGATAAAAAGCAACTTAAATGTTCCTTTTGTGGAAAAGGACAGGAACAGGTAAAAAGACTTATAGCAGGTCCTGGGGTTTATATTTGTGATGAATGTATAGAGCTTTGCTCAGAAATTATAACAGAGGAGCTTGAAGTAGATCACGATATGGATTTTACTGAGCTTCCAAAACCTCAACAAATTAGAGAATTTTTAGATCAATATGTTATAGGTCAAAAAGATGCTAAAAAATCTTTAGCTGTTGCTGTTTATAACCACTATAAGAGAATTAATTCCCCGAAGGCAAAAGGTGATGATGTAGAGCTTCAAAAGAGTAACATCTTACTTTTAGGACCAACTGGATCAGGGAAAACACTTCTTGCTCAAACACTTGCAAGACTTCTTAATGTTCCATTTGCAATTGCAGATGCAACAACTCTTACAGAAGCAGGATATGTAGGTGAAGATGTTGAGAATATTCTTTTAAAGCTTATTCAAAATGCAGATTATGACGTTGAGAGAGCTGAAAGAGGAATTATATATATAGATGAAATTGATAAGATTGCAAGAAAATCAGATAATCCATCTATAACAAGAGATGTATCAGGAGAAGGAGTTCAACAAGCATTACTTAAGATACTTGAAGGAACAACAGCTTCTGTTCCACCTCAAGGTGGAAGAAAGCATCCACACCAAGAATTTATACAAATAGATACAAGTAATATTCTATTTATTTGTGGTGGAGCATTTGATGGAGTAGAAAAGATTATCGAGAAGAGAACACAAAAAGGAACTATGGGCTTTGGCGCTGATATAAAGGGAAAAGAAGATAAGGATATCGGAGAACTTCTTAGAACTGTAGTGCCAGAAGATCTTTTAAAGTTTGGTATGATTCCAGAATTTATAGGTAGACTTCCTATAGTTGTAACTTTAAACTCACTAGATGTTGAATCATTAGTAAAGATTCTTACAGAACCTAAAAATGCACTTGTTAAGCAGTACAAGAAGCTACTTGATATGGACGGTGTTGAACTTGAATTTGAAGATGAAGCACTTGATCTTATAGCTAAAGAAGCACTGCAAAGAAAAACAGGAGCAAGAGGACTTAGGGCTATTCTAGAAGACATAATGATTGATGTTATGTATGATATTCCTTCAAGGGAAGATGTAGAAAAATGCCGTATAACTAAGGACACTGTTGAGAACAATGCTCTTCCGGAACTAGTAATTGGTGAATCAAAGAAAATATCTAAGAAGGCACCAGTTAAAAAAGTTACAAAAAGAGCTGAAGATGATAATGAAATAGTATCATAAAAGAAGAAGCATTTGCTTCTTCTTTTTTTCTTTTTTGAAACTATTCGGTAAATAGTTCCACATATATTAGAATCATATAAAAGCTACATTATAATGTATAAAAAGAGTTACTATGGATAAAATAAAAATAACTTGAAGGGAGGCGTATATTAATGGATGGCTATAAATTTTTGCTATTTGCTAATATTTTATTTACTGCTATAGTTTTCTTCTATTTTTATAATAAGGTAGTAGATCAAAAGGGTGATAAATCCTATGTTACAAGAGAAAGTGAAAAGGAAATGGAAAAGCTTAGGAAAATGAGAGAGATGAGTCTTACAGAACCTTTAGCTGAAAAGACTAGACCTTCTAGTATTGAAGATATAGTAGGACAAGAAAGAGGTCTTAAGTCTCTAAGAGCTGCAATTTGTGGTCCTAATCCTCAACATGTTATAATCTATGGACCTCCTGGGGTAGGTAAAACCGCTGCAGCAAGGGTTATTTTAGAAGAGGCAAAGGGCAATCCTATTTCTCCATTTAGAGAAGAATCAAAGTTTATAGAGATAGATGCAACAACTATCAGATTTGATGATAGGGGAATTGCAGACCCTCTTATAGGGTCAGTACATGATCCTATTTATCAAGGTGCAGGGGCTATGGGTCAAGCAGGAGTACCCCAGCCAAAGCTTGGGGCAGTTACAAAGGCTAATGGTGGAGTACTTTTTCTAGATGAAATAGGAGAATTACATCCTATGCAGATTAACAAGCTCCTTAAGGTACTTGAGGATAGAAAAGTGTTTCTTGAAAGTGCATATTATAGTTCAGAAGATCCTAAGATTCCACAGCATGTAAAGGATATTTTTGAAAATGGCTTACCAGCTGACTTTAGGCTTATAGGTGCTACAACAAGAACTCCAGAAGAAATTCCACCGGCTATTAGGTCAAGGTGTGTTGAGATATTTTTTAGGCCTTTAAGCCCAGATGAAATTAAATCTATTGCTGAAAACGCATCTAATAAAGGCGGTTTTAAAATCGAAAAAGAATCTATAGATAAAATAAGTAGATACGCTACAAATGGACGTGAAACAGTTAATATTGTTCAAATAGCAGGTGGTATTGCTGTAAATGAGAATAGAGATACTATTACAGAGGAAGATATAGAATGGGTAATTGAAAGTGGACAGTATAACCCAAGACCTGAAAGAAAAATCGAATCAAGACCTCAGGTTGGATATGTTAACGGACTTGCAGTATATGGCCCGAATATGGGTACTGTACTTGAGGTTGAAGCAATAGTTACAGAAGCTAAGTTCGAAAAGGGAGCGTTAACAATTACGGGAATAGTAGAAGAAGAAGAAACAGGATCACAATATAGAAAAGTAAAAAGAAAAAGTACATCAAGAGCATCAGTTGAAAATGTTTTAACGGTATCTAGAAAATACCTTGGAATAGATACTAATAAGTATGATATACATATTAATTTCCCAGGAGGAATTCCTGTAGATGGTCCTTCTGCTGGTATAACAATAGCAACTGCTATTTATAGTGCAATTAGAAAAGTTCCAGTAAACAATGAGGTTGCTATGACAGGTGAAGTTTCTATTAGAGGATATGTTAAACCTGTTGGAGGAATAGCTGCAAAAATAGAGGCAGCTAAAAAAGCAGGTGCTAAAAAGGTATTGATTCCGAGGGATAATTATCAAGAGACATTTAAAAACTATGATATTGAAGTAATACCTGTTGAAAAGGTTGAAGAGGTTATAAAGCATTCTATAATAGATGCATCTTTAAGTAATACAACGGATCAAAAAGAAGAAAAGATATTAAGTGCAGAGAGTTTTAATTAAAAATAAATATATCTTTTTAGTACTAAGTATAAAATTTATACTTAGTACTTTTTTTTTTATTATGAAGTTATGTTAAAATATACAAAGTTGAAACCCTCTAATATTATAGGGTATAATAGTAAGAGTTATCTAAATTTCCGTTCTCTGAATAAATAGGAGTTGAAAATATGAGCGAAAGAAAAGATGAAAAAATACAAGATATTGATATAAAGGATTTAGAAAACCTTCTTAAAGAAGGTAATAAAGAGAAGATTTCTGAGTTTTTAGAAGAAAAGTATTCTAAAAAATTAGATATATATAAAGACTATAAAAGAGAAGTAGCAACACTAATACCTATAAGAGGAATGGTAGTGTTTCCAGGTAATACAGTTCATTTTGATGTTGGACGAGAAAAGTCACTTGCAGCATTAGAAAGTGCAATGAAAAATGATAAACTTATTTTCTTAGTTTCACAGTTTAACCCAGCAATAGAGGAGCCTACTAAAGATGACTTAGAATTATCCGGAACAGTTTCTAGGGTAAAGCAGGTTTTAAAACTTCAAAATGGAGTAGTTAGAGTTTTAGTAGAAGGGATCTATAAGGGAGAATTAGACCAGTTTTTAAGAATTGAACCTTATTATGAAGCTTTAATTGCTATTCCAGAGGAAAAATATGATGACTTAGATGAAGTTAAGGCAATAGCAAGGGTACTAAGAAAGCTTTTTGTAAGATATGTTAAAGATGTAAAGGTTCCAGTTGATGATGTGTCATCTATAAGACTTATAAGTTTTGAAGATATACAAAAGTACACATACTTAGTTGCATCAAAGCTTATAACATTACCACATATGCAATCATCTATTCTTAACAAAAAGTCTTTAAAGGAGAGAATAGAGTTGCTTATAGAGCTCCTTGAAGATGAGTTAAAGATAATTAAACTTGAAAAAAGTATTGCTAAGAAAACAAATGAAAAAATGGAAAAGCACCAAAAAGAGTATTATCTTAAGCAACAAATAAGAGTGATACAGGAAGAACTTGGTGACAAAGAAGATATAATTACAGAGATCGAGAAATATAGAGATAAAATAAAGGAACTTAAGTTACCAAATCATGTAGCAGATAAATTAAATTCTGAAATTAAAAAACTTGAAAAGGTTGATAGTTTATCAGGTGAAGGTGCGAATATAAGGACCTATATAGACACAGTTTTTAAAGTTCCATGGAAGAAGTCATCTAAAGACAATTATAATTTAGAAAAGGTTAAGGATATACTTGAAAAGAGTCATTATGGATTAGAAGATGTTAAAGAAAGAATACTTGAATATGTAGCAGTTAGAAAATTAAACAACGGACTAAAGGGGCCTATAATTTGTTTAGTTGGACCTCCAGGGGTTGGTAAAACTTCTATTGCTAGTTCAATAGCAGCTTCTATGAATAGAAAGTTCGTTAGGATGTCTTTAGGCGGAGTTAAAGATGAAGCTGAAATAAGAGGGCATAGAAGAACATATGTAGGTGCTATTCCAGGTAGGGTTATTTCTAGTATGCTAGATGTAGGGGTAGTAAACCCTGTATTCTTACTAGATGAAATAGATAAAATGGGTTCTGATTATAAAGGAGATCCTGCCAGCGCTATGCTTGAAGTACTAGATCCTGAGCAAAATAAGACATTTAAGGATCATTATCTAGAGTTAGAGTATGACTTATCTAAGGTATTTTTTATAACTACAGCTAATACTCTTGATACTATACCTAGACCATTACGTGATAGAATGGAAATAATTGAGGTGTCAGGATATACAGACATTGAAAAAAAGGCTATTGCTAGAGAATATTTAGTAAGTAAGCAGGCTCAGGAACATGGAATCAAGAAAGATGCATTAAAGATAACAGATGATGCACTTAAGTTAATAGTTTCAGACTACACTAGAGAGTCTGGGGTTAGAAATCTGCAAAGGCAAATAGCAAAAGTATGTAGAAAAACTGCTGTAAAATTTGCAGAGGATGAAAACCTTAAGATAATTATAGAAGGTAAAGACGTTGTAGATTATTTAGGGCCTTCAATATTTAAGTATAAGGAAGGTGGTCTAAAAGATAAAGTTGGAGTTGTTATGGGACTTGCATGGACTCAGTATGGAGGTGATACACTTCCAGTTGAGGTTGCAATTATGAAGGGAACAGGAAAGCTTGAACTTACAGGAAAACTAGGAGATGTTATGAAGGAGTCTGCTAAAATAGCATATAGCTATGTAAGAGCAAATTCAGATAAGTATGGAATAGATGAAGAGTTTTATAAAAAGTATGATATTCATATTCATGCTCCAGAAGGCGCTGTGCCTAAAGATGGGCCATCAGCGGGTGTAACAATGGTGACAGCAATTGTTTCAGCACTATCAAAAAATCCTGTTAGAGGAGATATAGCCATGACAGGTGAAGTTACATTAACAGGAAATGTACTAGCTATCGGAGGGGTAAAAGAAAAATCCCTATCTGCATATAGAGCTGGAATAAAGACAATAATATTACCAGAAGAGAATAGAAAAGATATAGACAAAGTACCAGAATATATAAGACAAGATATAAACTTTGTATTTGCAGAGAAAGTAGATGTAGTATTAAATACTGCACTTAGAGGTGAATTAAATGATAATTAAAAAATCAGATATTTATGCAACAGCAGTATCTCCTTCACAGTATCCAGAAACAGGACTTCCAGAGGTAGCATTTGCAGGAAGATCAAATGTAGGTAAATCATCACTTATAAACTCATTAGTTAATAGAAAATCACTAGCAAGAACTAGTTCAACTCCTGGGAAAACAAGAGTTATAAACTTTTTTGGAGTTAACGATGCTCTATATCTAGTGGATCTTCCAGGTTACGGATATGCAAAGGTTGCTAAGGATGAGAAGGCCAAGTGGGGAGGTATGATTGAAGCATACCTAAATAGCAGAGAACAATTAAAGTTGGTTATACTTTTAGTTGATGTTAGACATGAACCAACAAAGGATGATAAGTTAATGTTCGATTGGATGAAGGCAACAGGATCACAAATGGTTGTAGTTGCTACTAAGGCGGATAAGTTAACTAGAAATCACAGAAATAAAAGCCTAGTACAAATTAGAAAGTCTCTACAAATGTCAAGTAGTGATATATTACTACACTTTTCATCTCAGACTAAGGAAGGTAGAGATGAATTATGGGAAGTTATTAAAGATTACAGCAATATAGAGTAAAAGATAGGAGTCAATTGACTCCTATCTTTATATGGACTTAAAGGGGAGTTTTATGGTTAAAGAAATGCTAATTATCCATTATTTAAAAAATATATTACTTATATTACTAATAAGTATACCTCCATGGACAGCATTAGTTTCAAATATGAAAAAGAAAAAAAGTAAGAAACAAAAAAGATTTTTAGTTATAGCTTTTGCTATATATATGGTTATTACTATTTTTACAGATAATATTTTCCCAACATTAATTTCGATTATCTATTTGTTATATGTATATAAAAATAGGAACAAAAGTGAAGAGGCATACTACCTAAGACCATTGGCTAAAAAGGATTTTACTTTTAAGCACAGTAATAGAGCAATTACAATTACTGTGGCTAAAGAGAGACTATTTATAATTATTAAGTCTCTAATATTTAAAGTATTAGTAACAGCAATAAGTTTTTGGTTTTTAGTGCTTTTACCTATTTTAGGATTTAAGGTTGAGGAGCAAGAGGTAGTAGGCAAGTTTCTAAATGCATCATTTGGGGAATCTATATATTTAATGGTTCTGATGGTTATTACTGCACCAATACTTGAAGAATTCATATTTAGACATCTCTTCTATAGGATACTAAAAAAGAGAATGTGGAAAGTAATGTCGGCTATATTAACTAGCTTGCTTTTTACTCTTTTACATTATAATATTGCAGGAGTAGTCATGTTCTTCTCTGTTGGAATTTATAATTGTTATCTATATGAAAAGCATGGTTATAGGGCAGCGGTTATTAATCATATGATATTTAATTTTACTTCATTAATTGCTTTATTATATATGAAAACATTTGCATAGACATTAATTATATAAAGTAAGGCTACTTGCAGAAAAACTACAAGTAGCCTTATTATTATTTCTTTTCTTGGGAATTAAGATTGTTTAGTATCTTTTCTACCATAGATATTTTATCAGCTGGCATAAATGATTTAAGTGAATTTAAGATATCAAATGCTTGGTTCATAGGTACTCCTTGATTACCACCTTGATTTTGCTGATTTGTATTCATTTGGGATAACATACCAACAAGCTGGTTTACATCAATATTATTTAACATTCCCATTAATGTGTTTAAATCTGCCTGAGGTTGAGGATTTTGGTTGAAGTTTTGTCCTTGCATATTTGGATTAAAGTTTGGATTATAGTTTGGGTTGTAATTTGGATTATAGTTCATATTTTGTATGTTTGGGTTATAGTTTTGGTTTTGCATGTTTGGATAGTAGCCGTATGGTATGTTCTGGTTTTGATTTGGGTAGTTATCTCTATCATGGTCTCTATCTCTATCTCTGTCTTTATCCCTATCTCTTTTTTTCTTTGACATAAGTCTCCTCCTTTAAATTACTCTTCACAGCATGGAGTGCAATTACTACTACATAAAAGCAATATTATTAATAGTAGAACTAGGATATTATCATATGAGCCTGAATTATAAGAAGGTGAGCATGAGTTTGAATATTGGTTATAAGATCCAAATGTATCATAACTATATTGAGCAGGATTGCAATATTCTCTGTCATCTCTTCTTTTATGCTTTTTACTTCTATGACATTTTTTTTTATATTTATCACAACAGTTATTCAGTATATTGTCGCATTCATAGTAACGGCTCATTAAAATCACCTCATTTAATTTCTAAAAAGAAACTATAGTACTATAATATTCATTTGAGATAAATGTGTTACAAAAGTTTAGATAAATAGTAAAGATTAATAAGCCATGCAGATAACTCTACATAGCCTACTAATTAACGTCTTCCCATAAACCTAGAAAGCATCTGCATCATTGGATTTCTACCACCCATGCCGCCCATAGCCCTCATTAGATTTGGTAGTTGTCCAAGACCCCCCATACCTCCTCCACCTCCGAGCATTGATAGAATATTTGGCATACCACCCATCATATTGCCCATCATACCAAGAGGAAATTGTGAATTTCTCTGTGGACCCATATGAGGAGGGAAGTTAGGCCTTTGGGGATATGGATTTTGGTACATTTGGTTTTGGTATTGTCCTCCATTTCCCATAAGCATAGACATAAGGGAATTTAAATTAGGAGGGTTTTGATTTTGGTACATTCCTTGAGGGTTTTGTTGAGACATCTGACTTTGAAGGCTTGATAAAAGTGATTGCAAATCTATATTATTAGGGGAATAATTTGTATTTTGGCCTTTGGGTTGATTATAGTTATTGTAGCTATTATTGTTATATGTTGATTCGGAAGATGTTTCTATATCTTCATCAGGTATTTCTATTATAACGTCTGGTTTACTTTTCACGTTGCTTCCTTGATTCTGTAGAGAATTTAATAGGGAGGCAAGTTGATTAGGATCTATTTGAGATAAAAGATTATTTAACATATTTGGATCAAATTGATTTTGAGCCATTTTTACACCTACCTTTCGTTATTATGTAGAAAGGGGGAGTAAAACCTCCCCCAAAAGACTTAGAAATTTTATCAAAAGTTAAGGTAAGGCTTATTTTTAGATTAGGATAAATTAGTATCCAAATCCACTTCCGCAGCCACATAGTAATAGGATAATGATGATTATCCAGATACCACTGAATCCATCGTCGCATCCATCATGTCTACCGCCGATTCCATTAAAGCCGTCACAGCATAAAAGTAAAATTATTATGATTATCCAAATGCCTCCAAAGCCACAATTTCCATAACCTCTATCGTATTGTGCTGGAGATACATAAGGACTAGGAACAGGATACCCGTGACCAAAATTTGAGTTACAGCATGACATAAAAACTCCTCCTTTATAATATAATTTAAAAATTATACAAATTCACAATTATTAAAATGTAGGGGGGATAACCCCCTATAAATTAATATCCGAACCCGTTACCACAGAAGCAAAGAATTAGGATTATAATGATTATGATACTTCCGCAAGATGAATCACCGAATCCACAGTCATCATCATGTCCTCCATGGCTTCCACCAAATCCATTTCCACAGCAAAGAAGTAGTATGATTATGATTATGATGATACCGCTACCACAGCCTTCATCATATCCACCGTGTCCGCCATATCCGCCAACATGTGAAGGATATTGGTTAAAGTTAGCTCCTGCTACCGCTGAAGCAGGAACATTGTCGTAAACCATTTGTGGAACAGATACCATGTTATAAGCAGTTGTTGGTACAGCCATAGTTCCACAGCACATTCTAGGAGTTGGGCACCCGCATGATTCTAGTTTGTGAGAATGAGATTTACAGCAACATTTCTTTGACATAAAATTACCCCCTTTAAAGATGTTTAAATTTAAATTTTAAAGACCACTAGGGTCAGTTTACAATCCTATAAGGATTGTAAATATATTTATAATAGTTAATCTTAAGGCAAGTAGTCTATAGACTAACTATTAAAAGCTAATTAATGATTACAATAGGTGTATTAGTTACAATATTTGCATTTACATTTGCAACAATTACATTTATTTTTATCTAAGTTTTTTAATCTAATAACAATTTATGACAAAGTATGGTGTTTGGTTACAAAAATATTTAAGTGTATTTTTAAAAGTTAAAATATGATATTTAAAGCCGAAAAATAAAAAACCCTAAAATAGCGCTTATATATGAGGGGAATTAATAAGCATTATAATTAGGGTTTTTATTATTAAAATAAAAGACATACTATTTGCAGTAAAAGTAATATTCAGGGGTATTGGAGGATAAAGTTTTAAAACTATATCCTTGAGATTTATAGTGTTTTATTAGTTTAGGAAGTGCCTCAGCAGTTGTTTTGTTATTAGGTCTGCTGTGTAGTAAAATAATTATATCCCTTCCTTTAGTTCCATAAGAAAGTGCATTTTTTACTAGTTTATCAGGTGAAGTTTTAGGATACATACCATCATCTACTGATGAATGCCAATCATATATTTTGTAGTTATTTAGGTGAAGCTTATTAAGTAGGCTAGGTGTCATACGTTTGAATGTTCCACCTGGAAACCTTAAAATTGAAGTTGTTTTTCCTGTGATTGATTTAATAAGTTTATCACTTTTTTTCATTTCATTAATGAAGGCATCATCAGATTTATAAACCTCAGATAAATTATGTGTATATGAATGAAGTCCTATAGTATGACCATCACTAACAATTCTTTTAAATGTTTTTTTATAATAATCAACATTTTTTCCTATGACAAAAAAAGTTGCTTTTACATTTTCACTTTTTAGCGTATCTAAAATTTTAGGTGTAATTTTAGGATCAGGTCCATCATCAAATGTTAAGTAAACATATCTTGTTTTAGATGAATTTACAAGCTTAGGAGAGTCTATATCATCGGTTTCCCTATCTTCATCTAATGTAGTAGAAATTGAAGGTAAAAATTTTGTGCTCGCATTAATATTTGTAATTGAGGAAATAATAAGTATTATAATAAATAACAGTATTAGTATAATCTTATGAAGTAATGTTTTTATCAAGGGATATCTCATATAAATTCTCCTTTCATATAGCATTTTGATTTATATAATTAGCATTTCCAAAATTCGATTATTTAAAAGTATTTATTTTAACTACATTAAGTGTTAAAATATTTATACTGAATAGTTTGACTGTTTTAACAATATTTTGTAAATATACATAATGGTTTTTAGAGGTGGATATTATATGAATAAAACAAAAAAGGTTATTTTTGATGCAGCTATTAAATCTTTTTCAAAAAAGGGATATCATAAATCAACAATGGATGAAATTGCTGAAGCAGCAGGAGTAGCTAAGGGAACACTTTATTATCATTTTAAAAGTAAAGAAGATATCTTTAAGTTTATTATTGATGAAGGTATAAAAATGATAAAAGAAGAGCTATACGATAAGACAAAGCATTTAGATGATCCAACAGATAAACTTAGAAAAGTTTGTGAAGTACAATTAAAATTGGTTATAACCTATTTACCATTTTTTAAAACTGTACTAAGTCAGATGTGGGGAGATGAAGATAGACAAACTCATTTAAGAGAAGTCTTGAAAAAATACTTTGTATTACTTGAAGGATATTTATTAGAAGCCGCTGATGAAAGTTTTATAAACAAAAATAACATAGAAATTATTGCATTTAATTTTTTTGGAGTAATGACTTCTACTGTGGTGTATAACATTACACATAAGGATATAGATATAGAAGAAGTGTTAGATAATTTAGTTGAATTTTTAATGAGGGGCATTGGTAAAAAGTAGTCTATTTAGTCTACTTTTTATTTTTTTACTTTAACAATGATAATTTGTAATAATTTAAAATTTAAGAAGAGTAGTATTATTAGTTTTAAGTAGACAAAACTGAACATTATTTTATTTATCTTTGTAAAAGTCTATGTAAATAAAAAAGTATTTTATAGGAGTACTTAGAATATTATGTGTTTTAAAAAGGTTTAAATATTAAGTGAATATAAAATTTTAGAAGTTTAATGCAATTCTATAGTAAAATAAAGGAAAGTATAATATTTTATAGAATTACATGTATTAATAGTAAAAATTTTCTAGGGAGGTTGTGAAGGTGCAAAGCTGTGAGTATCTAAGTAACTATAGTAAGAAAATCGAAATTACACCTCTGTTTGTATGTTCAGTTGATATAAAAGGCAATATATATTCATCACTAGGAGAAGCTGAAGAAATATTTAGACAAGACTCAGAAATAAGTATTGATTCAAATAGATTAATATTAAAAACTAATAATATAAATAAATTTTCAGAAGTTGCTTATAAAAGATTATTTGAATGTATAGATAATATTATCAAAACTAATATGATATCAGAAGAAACTGTATATGTTTATGTGGGAAACTTTACTGGGACATGGTATCAGGTTGATATAAAAAAAGACCCTATTAATGAAGATAGGGTAACTTTAATATGGTTTTATTCTTCATATCTTGAGAACTCAAATGAAAATACATTAGATGAACTTAAAATATATAAGCATCTATCTGAATTTTTGCCATATAGCATGTGCATATATGTTAACAATAAAATAAGATTTATTAATTATAGTGCAATTAAGTTTTTAGGTGGAGAGTGCTGGAGTGAGTTCATTGGAAGAAGATTTAGTGAATTTATATCTGCAGAATCAACATTTAATATAGAAGAGATAGTTAATGGAATTAACTCTAGAAACATACCTAATATTGTATATAGAGAAAAAATAAGAACCTTAGATTTAAGTGAATATGATGTTGATATGTATATCTCTCCTATTGTATTTAATGGTGAAAAGGGAGTACTACTTGCATTTAGAGATATGGAAGTTAGGAAAGAAGTTAAAGAACTTGAGGAATTAATAAATACTAAAAATAAAGAGCTTGATAAAACCATAAAAAGTGAAAAAATGAAAACAGAGTTTTTTACTGATGTTTCTCATGAATTAAGAACTCCTCTTAATGTAATACTTGGGGCACTCCAATTATTATCCTTCCAAATGGATAAAGGGAATATTAATGATGAAAACGGAAAATTAAATGAATATTTAACAATAGTCAGGTTTAATGCACTAAGATTATTAAGGCTTGTTAATAATATTATAGATATAACAAAAATAGATTCTGGGTTTAAAGATATCCAATTGAAAAAATGCAATATAGTATCCTTTGTAGAGGAAATAACTAACTCAGTGATTCCTTATATGGAAAATAAAGACATAAACTTAACCTTTGATACCAATGATGAAGAAATACATATTTTAATGGATCCAAGTAAAATGGAAAGGGTAATCCTAAATATTCTATCCAATGCGATTAAATTTACCCACGAAGGTGGAGAAGTATTTGTTAATATTAACTCAGGGGAAAATGTTAATATTTCAATTAAAGATAGTGGAATAGGTATGAGTGAAGATAAGATAAATGTAATATTTGAGAGATTTAGGCAAGTTAGTAATGGTTATGTTAGAGAAAATGAAGGTAGTGGAATAGGATTATCACTAGCTAAGTCAATTATAGAACAACATGGTGGAAACATAAAAGTACATAGTGAAATTAATGTTGGAAGTGAATTTATTATAACTCTACCAAAAAATAAGTTAAGTGATAATATTGAGGAATTTAATTTAAATGAATATCAAATTGGAGCAGTAGACTTAGAACTTTCAGATATATGTTACCAAAAATAAATATACATAACTATAAACCTACAATATTATAAAGTGATATAATATTATAGGTTTATGTTTGTAATTAGGGTAAAACAGTTTTTGAAAAAATAATATTTATTTTAATTTAATGAAATATATAATTTATTAGGAGGATAGCATGAGAGAGATACATATAGATGAGATAATATCAAAAGTTAAAAAACTTTGTATAGATGCTAATTATAATATATCACCTGATATAAAAAATGCATTTCAAAGTTTTAAAAATAAAGAAACAAGTGTGCTTGGAAAAGATATTTTAGACATACTTATTGAAAATAGTGATATAGCGTCTAATGAACAAATGCCTATGTGTCAAGATACGGGTATGGCCATAGTTTTTGTAGAATTAGGTCAAGATATTCATATAGTAGGTGGATTATTAGAGGATGCAATTAATGAAGGTGTAAGACAGGGATATAGTGAAGGCTATCTTAGAAAGTCAGTAGTAGGTGATCCAATAGAGAGAAAAAATACAGGTGATAACACGCCTGCTATTATTCATTATTCTATAGTTAGTGGAGATAAGATAAAGATAACCGTTGCGCCTAAAGGGTTTGGAAGTGAGAATATGAGTCAAATAAAAATGCTTAAACCTTCAGAGGGTATAAATGGTGTTAAGGAGTTTATAGCAAATGTTGTAAAAGAAGCAGGGCCTAATCCATGTCCACCAATAGTAGTAGGAGTAGGGATAGGAGGTAGCTTTGAAAAAGCAGCACTTCTTTCAAAAAAAGCACTTTTAAGACCAATAGATGAAAGTAATAATATAGAGTTTTATAAAGAACTAGAGAGTGAAATGCTACAAAAGATTAATAGACTTGGTATAGGTCCACAAGGATTTGGGGGATATACTACAGCACTTGGAGTTAATATAGAAGTTTATCCAACACATATTGCAGGTCTTCCAGTAGCTGTTAATATTAGCTGTCATGCAACAAGACATAGTAGTATTATTATATAGGGGGAAAAAATGAGTATTAAGGTTACTACTCCTTTAACAGGAGATAAAATAGAAAGCTTAAAAGCAGGTGATAGTATCCTTTTGACAGGATATATTTATACAGGGAGAGATGCAGCTCACAAAAGGATGCTTGAATCTCTTGATAAGGGGGAGAGTCTTCCAATTGATATTACAGATGAAACTATATACTATGTAGGTCCTTCTCCTGCTAAAGAAGGTCAGGTTATAGGGTCAGCAGGTCCTACTACAAGCTATAGAATGGATTCTTATACTCCAAAATTATTAGACCTTGGACTTAAGGGGATGATAGGAAAGGGTATAAGAAACGATGAAGTTATAGAGTATATGAAAAAAAATTGTGCAGTATATCTTGGAGCTATAGGAGGAGCAGCAGCACTTACATCAAAGTGTGTGAAGTCATCAGAAATAGTGGCATATGAAGATTTAGGTCCAGAGGCTATTAGAAGATTATATGTTGAGAATCTTCCAGTTATTGTCGTAATAGATTGTAAGGGTAGAAATTTTTACGAAATAGGACAGAATGAGTATATAAAACAAGATATTTCCGAGGAAATAGAATAAAACTGCAATAATATATATAAATAATCTGGAAGGTTAACCTTCCAGATTATTTATTTTGTAAGACTATATTTAGAATTAAGCTCAGATGAGAAGGTGTATAAAGGAATTGAAAATTCTCTTATACCAGATGAGTAAGGTGCAAGTTCATATAAATCATAATATATAACTAAATTATCATCTGTAATATAAAAGTTTTGAGTATCTTGAAGTTTATCAACAGTTGCTATAGCATCGTCAAAATAAATATCAGGATTCTCTTCTATAGAAGATTTTATAACTTCCTTTATAGTATTTTTATAGTTAGATCCTTCTATAAAAATATCCTTTAGAGTTAATTTTTCACCTGTTTCAAGATCAAAGTTATAGGGCTCTTGAATGGTATTTCCATGGGCACCGCCTGTATATGTGTAAAAAGTAACAGGGATGCTTAATATTTTGGAATTATTATAAGTAACCTTATAGGTTTCAAATGCTTCATATGGGATAAAGTTAAACTTGTCTTTTTTGCTTTCCTCATATGCTTCTTTTGCTGTATTTTCAACTTGGTTTTTAAAGCTAATAATATCCCCTTCAAGAATAGTATTAATTCTTCTTTCTACATCAAGATTGTCTTTATAACTAAGCATAGGAATCTTAATATTAACATTGATATAGTCATTACCATATCGCATTTCTTTAAAGGAAATTTTAGGTGGTGATGATAAGGTATTAGCATTAGCTGTATTTAACACTGAAATACATAAAAATAGTGTTAAAAAAGTATAAATAAAAAAACTAGGATATCTTTTCATATTAATCCACCTTTCATGAAAATACTTAATATTAGTATTTACTAAAAGATAAAATGAAATCCTAGTTTTTTAGAATTAAATTTCAATTATAAATCAAAGTGTTCTTTATAGCATTTATCTATATACTCTTCACAATCTTTTGTAAAATTAGAGTAGCTATTCATAAGTTTTTTTGCCTCTGGAGTTAAAGTTGAACTGCCACCGTTAACTCCTCCAATTTTCTTAATAAGAAGCTTAGTTTCTAGTTTTTTCTCTATTGATTTAATTAAACTATGGGCCTTATTATATGACATACCGATATTTTTAGCAGCCTCAGATAGAGAACCACATTTTTCTACTTCTGTAAGAAGAATAAAAGGACCTTTTCCAAAAACCTTACCATCATTATCTAGCCATAATTTATACATTGCTTTCATAATTAATGTCCTCCTTATTGCTTTCTAAATATATAATACCAAAATATATAAGCATGTGGGAGAGGTTGATGATAGATATAATAAATAAAAGAAGCTTAGAATATATAACTTATTATATACTCTAAGCTTATAAGATATTATTCTTCTGATTCAGAGTTGTTTTTCATAGTACTTATATTTTCAGATTCCTTTGAAAAATCACTAGTTTCAAGTAGTGTATCTGTTTTAGATGAAGTATCTTTGCTTACGTTATCAATCTTAGAATTATTATATAATTTAATGATATATATATTTAATATTATAACAAGAATATAAGAGATAATTTGTATTATTATATCAAGAATAGATGTTGTTATTGTATAATCATAGCTATCTATAGCGATTAAATATGGATAGTATACTAGGGATATTATGATTATAATCAAAGCATAAAAACCAAGGATTTTAAAGAACTTATTTAGACCAAGCTTAAATCCAATAGAGAATCCTCTATCAAGTGATAAATCGTCATTAATTATTACACAGGTAATAGGGGAAAGTGTTACTGTAAAAAATATTATTAGTGCTACTATTAATACCCCAAATATTATCGGTAAAAAATATGATGATGTTCCCAGGGCCTCACCAGCTACGACTAAACTAAATGTAGCAAATGCGAAAAACCCAACTAATGCTGTAATTGAAAACTGAATTGCAGATAGTCCAAGAATTCTCCAAAAGTACTTAAAAGATTTCTTTAGTGAGTCAAGTAGAGTATAGTTTTCATTTTTTACAGCAAATACAGACATATGAACAGTCCAACATTGTATTATGATACCTAATATAACTGATAATAAAATGAAAATTATTAGACCAATTATTAGACCATAAAAAAATGATATTGAATTATTCAGGTCTACTCCTGTAAAAGGGTCAAAGTCAGTTGTAGTTTTACCTATAATAAAATATGGAATTGAAAATAAAACTACATAAATAATAAATGGAACAATTAGTTTTAGATTTTTAAAAAATACTTTAAATGAACCAATAAACAATTTTAGCCACCTCCTATATATTACATATATATTATAGTACATCGATAAATATAATGTATTATTTCAGTTAAAATAATATGAAATTACATATAATATGTTAGAATATAACATATTGTAGTATGAATTATCAAAAAATACTATAATATTTTTGATTTATATTGTAAATTAAGGTAAAATTAGTATAGATATATTATTTATTATACTTTAATGAAGTTAAATGAGGTGCACAATGAGACTTGTTAGGTTATCTAGAGTAATCCCTGGAGAAGAACTTGCACAAAGTATTATAAGTAGCGAAGGTAATATTTTGTTAAACGCAGGGGTAAAACTAAATGAAAGGTTTATAAAAAGACTTGAGATAATGGGTCTGAATTATATATATGTAAAGGATAGTAATCTTGAGGATATAGAGCCTGAGGATTCAAAATTTGTACAATTAAAAGCAGAAGCGATAAAATCTATTTCTAATGTTTTTTCAAAGGTACAAAGCTCAAATAATTTTAAAGTGAAGGAAACGATAAATGTTGTTGAGGATATGGTAGATTACCTAACCTGCAATAGAGAAATTACATCAATCCATCTTACAGAACTAAAAACCTATGATAATTATACATTTATGCACTGTTTAAATTCTGCTGTTATAGGTCTTTATTTTGGTTTAGAAAAGGGATTTACAAAAAACATGCTTGTAGATTTAGGTATTGGAACAATCTTACACGATATAGGCAAGATGAGAATTCCTCATAATATATTGAATAAAGATGGTAAGTTAACAGATGAAGAATTCCAAGAGATGAAAAGACATCCTGAATATGGGTACGAAATTCTTCAAAAGGTTGATAGAATTAGTGAAAGAGCAAAAAGCATAGTACTTCAGCATCATGAGAGAATAGATGGTACTGGATATCCATATGCAGTAAAGGGAGATAAGATATCTGCCTACGCTAAAATAGCATGTATAAGTGATGTTTATGATGCATTAATTAGTGATAGAGTATATCGTAAGGGATTTCCTGCAAATGAAGCCTATGAAATTATAATGATGAATAGTGGTAAGTTGCTAGATGAAGAGCTTGTAAAAATATTTCAAAAAAACTTTTCAATGTATCCTTTAGGAATTGAGGTAATGCTAAATAATGGACTAAAAGGATTTGTTATTGGTCACAATAAGGGGTTTCCTGATAGACCTATAGTTAGATTGGTGACAAATGGATCAGGAGAAAAAATATCTCCTGTGGAAGTAGATCTGTTAAAATATTTAAATATATCAATTACTGATATAATTGCATAAAAAAAGCCTAGAATTATTACTAGGCATGGGGAATGAGAGAATATGGAGTTACTCTCAAAAAAAATTATCACTCATAATATACCATTTAAGTAAAAAAAAGTCAAATAATATTTAGAAAATTCAAACCATATTGAAGTTTAAGTAAAAATATATGGTATTATATTAAAAAGTTCTCTTAAGCAAGGAATCTTGTTAAGAGGGCTTTTTTAGTTTTACAAATATCTCAATACTTGAGAAAATATTTGTAGAAATACAATGATATTACCTTTGTAGCATGAATTACAATTATTTGTATATATTTACCAAAGGTATATTCGAATTCATATGTAAACAATCTATTAAAACGAATTTAATTGTGAAAATACCATATACTAAGAGATAAAAGGATATACAAGGACATCTAAAGTGATAATTAATTTAAATAAAGTTTTTAAACACTAAAAGATTATATTATAATTAGGATGCTCAAAAGACAGAAATTTACTTTAGCACAATTATAGAGCTTTTAAATATTATGATATTATTAATTATAAATTTAAGGGAGGAAATATTAAATGATACCAATGTACTATGCTTCTTACCACAGAACTGAGAAAAAGTCAGAAAAGGAAGAAATAGATATTATAGCACCATGTTCACTAATAGGAAAAGTATACGAAGTATATAAAGATAAAAAGTAAATAGAATATTTAATATTATAAAACCTATACTAAAATAGTACCTAGTATAGGTTTTAATTATTATAAAAGGCATTATTTTGTATAATTATATTTCTAAAAAATTAATTTATATAGTATCATTGTATTTGGTGGAATAAATTATAAATATAACGGAAAAATTATGTAGTAGAATTGACTAATTGTTTTGGGGTGATAATATGTTAGACTTAAATCTTAATACTAAGATAGATAATTTAGTCTTTATTGTAAGACAAATATCAAAAAAGATAGGACAAAATTCAAAGGAATACTATACACTACAAATAAGCAGAGGGATAAAAACCTATGATGCAAAGATTTGGAGTGGAGATGAAAAGTATGAATGTATTATACCAGGTGACATTGTAAAAATAACAGGAATGGCAAAGGATTTTAAAGGATTAATACAAATCCATATAAATGAAATTAGTGTTTTAGAGGAAGTTGATGCTTCTTTAAGAAATGAATTATTGCCTTTTTGCTCTAAAAGTGAATCAATACTGAGAAAAGAAATAGAAGATATAATATCAACAATAGAAGATAAATATATTTTAGAACTTATCAATAAAGTATTTGATGTGCCTGAAGTAAAAGAATCATTTTATAAAAAGTCTGCAGGGGTAGAGATTCATCATGCCTATGTAAGAGGACTTGCTGAACATTCACTGGAAGTTGCTAAGAATACAATTAGCTTTTGTAAAATGGGTTATTCTATAAAGTATGATATAGCAGTAACAGCAGCACTATTACATGATGTTGGAAAGGTATATGAGCTTTCTGATTTTCCAGAAAATAAATATACTGAAGTGGGAAGGATGCTAGGTCATATTACAATAGGATCAAACTTAATTCAAAAGTGCATAAATGAAATTAAAGATTTCCCAAGAGAAATAGAACTTGATATAATTCATGCAATACTATCTCACCATGGAAATAAGGATATGGGGTCTCCAGTGGTTCCAATGACACTTGAGGCTATAGCAGTTCATAATGCTGATAAAGCAAGTGCAGAGATAAATGCTTTTTATTTAAGTGTACAAAGAGATAACTCATCATCTAATTGGACTGAGTATAATAATATTTATAAAAGATGTATTAAAAAATCATAACTTTAAATGGATTATTATGCTTTAAAAGTAAGTTTATGCTATGCAACTACTGTAAGAACGCTAGCTTTCATCAAAACTCTCATTTTATGTTTCCAAAACTTTATAGTATAATGAAATATAAAACAAGTTTAAGGAAGAAAATATAATAAAGTTTACGCGGGAAAAGAAAGGAGATTTAGTAAGACTTCTTACTAAATATGATAATATGAAAGAAATCGTTATAACTCAAAATGAAGCAGGACAGAGACTAGATAAGTTCTTAAGAAAATATCTAAAGGATATGTCCCTAGGAAATATATATAAGGCAATTAGAAAGAAAGAAATAAAGGTTAATAACTTAAAGTCAAGTGAGAAATATATACTTAATGAAGGAGATGTTCTTCAGTTTTATTTCCATGTTGGTGAAGAAACCAAGAAGAAAGAAGATAAGAAAATCATAAAGAAGATTATGGATATAGAATATGATTTTGATATTGCCTATGAAGATTCAAGTATCCTTGTTGTAAAGAAGGGTAAAGGAGTTCTTACACATCCAGATGAAGGTGATGAGGCAACTCTTACTTGTCAAGTTATTGCATACCTTTATGATAATGGTGTTTATGACCCTGAAAAGGAGAAGACATTCTCGCCATCACCTTGCAATAGGCTAGATAAGAATACTGAGGGCCTTGTTATTTTTGCTAAGAATTATGAGGCATTAAAAAGTATTAATGAGGCTATTAGAGAAGGAAATCTAAAGAAGTACTATATGGCACTTACTGTTGGAAAACCTAAGGAAGGCAGACATATAGCGCATATACAAAAAGATAGAAGGGCTAATAAGGTAAGGGTTTTTGATGATGAAGTTAAGAACTCAAAGGAAATTATAACTGATGTTAAGATAATAGATACTGTAGGTCAATTTTCACAGGTTGAGGTAGACCTTATAACAGGTAAGTCACATCAAATAAGAGCACACTTAGCACACTTAGATGCACCGTTAGTTGGTGATCATAAGTATGGTGATAAAAAGATAAATAGTTTCTTCAAAAATAGATTTGGTATTGAGGATCAAATGCTAGTTGCATATAAGATAATATTTAAAAATTGTTCTGAGGGTATAAAGCACTTAGAAGGAAAAACAATATCAATGCAACTTCCACACTATTTTAAGAAAATAAAAAATGATGTATTTAAGTTCTAGAGGTAAACATGAGTAGTTTAAAGTTTAATATAGAGAAAAAGCATGAGGGAATTAAGCTATCGGATTATTTAAAGGACGAAGCTGGTCTTTCATCAAGGCTTATAAGAAAGTCTTTAAGGGAGCAAAGAGTTATAGTAAATAGAGAGGCTAAAAGAGCTAGGTATATTCTACAAGAGGGTGATGAACTTATAGTGAAAATGGGATCAGGAGAAACTCAGGATATAGCTCCTGAAAACATTTCTATAGATGTTGTATATGAAGATGAGGATATATTAGTTGTTAATAAGCCTCCATTTATGGTTGTTCACCCTACAAGAAGCCATCAAAGTGGAACACTAGCTAATGCAGTAACATATTACTTTAGAAATAGAGGAGATGACACAATAATTAGGCTTGTAAATAGACTTGATCGTGATACATCTGGTCTTGTGGTGATTGCGAAAAGTCAGTATGCTCATATGGCTATGGCTAAGAAAATGATTAGTGATAGTATAGAAAAAACTTATATAGCAATTGTAGAAGGTGAGTTTGAAGGTGAAGGAACTATAGATGCTCCTATAGGAAGGCCATCTGAGGACTCCCTAATGAGATGTGTTATGGAAGATGGTCAAAGGGCTATTACTCATTATAAAGTTTTAGCTTCAAATAAAGATATGTCAGCAGTTAGAGTAATACTTGAGACTGGAAGAACACATCAAATAAGGGTTCATATGAAACATATGGGTCATACTATAATAGGTGATACTTTGTATGGAAGTGAAAGTGATGTTATAGGAAGACAAGCTCTTCATGCATATAAATTAAAATTTAATACAATAAGAGACAATAATCCCTTAGAATTAGTAGCAAATTTGCCTGGTGATTTAGAAACACTGGTGAAACATATCTAAAAATATAAAATTACATTGGAAAATGTAGACTTAAAAAAGTTGAGAAAGCAGGGCCTTGATATTATAATAAAAAATAGGAAAGATACAGGGGAGCTCGCCAGAAGACATAGTGAAGTTTCACTAAGCTACCTGTTAATCTTACTACTTATTTAGAGGAGAATTGCCACTCCTCTTTTTTTTATTTTAAATTTTAGGTATTATTAATATAAAAACAAAATTTAAAGTGAAGAGGAAGTTAATTATGAAAGAAACAGCAATCCTTTTAATGGTAGCAACGGTTATTTCTAAGGTGCTCGGATTTGCACGGGAAATAGTTCTTGCGTACTTTTATGGTGTGTCAGCTACGGCGGATGCATACAAAATAGCAATAACTATTCCAGGAACTATATTTGCGATGATTGGAGCAGGAATAGCAACTGGATATATTCCTATGTATAGTAGGATAGAAAAAGATGATAATGTAGAATCAGCTAATAGATTTACAAGTAATATGATTAACTTTGTTTTAGTTATTTGTACAATAATTGTAGTAATTGGGCTTGTGTTTACTACTCCGATTGTTAAGCTGTTTGCCGCTGGATTTAAGGGAGAAACGCTAAGAATATGTGTACTTATAACGAGGTTTACTATTGCAGGGGTTTATTTTACAGCACTTGTGTACATATTCACAGGATATCTTAATTTAAAGAATAAGTTTTTAATGCCTGCACTTGTAGCAATTCCAATGAATATAGTTGTTATTGCAACTATTGCCATAAGTTCCAAGACAAGTATTGAAGTTTTAGCAATAGGAACACTTTTGTCTATAGCAATTCAATTGGTATTTTTGCTACCTGTTATTAAGAAAACTAGTTATAAGCATAAGTTAATATTAGATAGAAAAGATAAGAACTTGAAGAGAATGGTGCTACTTGCCATTCCTGTTATAATTGGAATATCCGTTAACCAAATTAATGTATTGGTTGATAGAACTATTGCTTCACTAATTTCAAATGGGGCAATTGCAGCACTTGATTATGCAGTTAAACTTAATGGATTTGTTCAAGGTATATTTGTAATGAGTATAGTAACCGCTATGTATCCTATGATATCAAGAATGGGAGCGGAGAATAATATAGAAGGCCTTAAAAAGAGCTTAAATGAGGCTATAATTAGTGTAAGTTTACTTGTTATCCCTGCAACTGTTGGGGCTATGGTATTTGCAAAGCCTATAGTTAAGTTACTATTTGAAAGAGGAGCATTTGATAGTAATGCTGCTACTATGACTTCAGGAGCACTTTTCTTCTACTCTATTGGAATGATAGGTTATGGACTACGTGAGGTTATATCTAAGGCATTTTATTCACTTCAGGATACAAAAACACCTATGATTAATGCAGCTTTTGCAGTTGTAATCAATATAATTCTTTGTATAACTCTTTCAAGATTTATGGGTATAAATGGTTTAGCCCTTGCAACAAGTATTGCAGGTATAATTTGTACTATAACATTATTTATAAGCCTTAGAAGGAGAATAGGCTCTATTAGACTTAAGTCTATAGTTTCATCAATGATCAAAATACTAGTAACAGCTGTTATTATGGGGATAGTATCAAGATTTTCATATACAGCTTTGCAAGGAGTAATTGGTGAGTCGATTTCACTTTTACTGGCTATAGTAATTGCAGGGGTTGTTTATCTTGTAGTTATATACTTTATGAGAATAGAAGAGGTTAATTCGATTATTGCAATAGCTAAAAGTAAGATTAAAAGAAAATAAACAATAAATAGTAAAGGGTAAGTAGTTTTTCTACTTACCCTTTATCTATGATGCTTTTCTTGTGAAATTAGGAATATTTTTATTTTTATAGGCTATAAAGTAAAATGGAAGATAAAGTATAAAGTATGTTAAATAGTATAGAACTATTATAAGTGGTACATTTGTTATACTACTGAAAAGTAATGATGTTAGAGCATATTGTGAAAAGGCACATAAACATGGAATTACAATACAGTTCATATAATCTAGCTTAAACTTAAATGACTTCCTTATAACTGAGAAATTTAAGCCTATTGAGAATAATGCGGATAATAAAAAGTTTAGTGCATATCCTTTTACTGCAAGTGTTGGAATACCTAAAAAGATATATATGAATATTACATCTGATATAGATGTTAATGTAGAATTTATGAGTAAGCTTCCCTGTCTGCCAAGCCCATTTAAAATTGAGAAAGATATAATTTGAATATATACAATAGGTAAAGGGATAGAAAGTAAGCTTAATAGATATCCTACATAGGAATCTTTATAAAAAAATATTCCTATGTCCCCTCCACGAGTAAGTATAAGTACCGTAGATGAAAATCCTACAATAGATGCAACCTTTATAGCTATATTAGTTCTGTGATTAATAATATAATCCTTACCCGATGTAACAGCTTCAGAAATAGACGGAATAAGAACTGTACATACAGCATTTAGGATAATTGCAGGATAGAATAAAATAGTCAGAGTCATTCCTTCTAACTTCCCAAGTAGGGAAATTGCTTCATTATAGGATACTCCCCCTGCCATAAGTCTTTTAGGAATAAGGAGAGTTAGAATCATAGAAAATATAGTTGATAATATACCATTAAGAGCTAGAGGGATTGCAAGGCGTAATACACTTACAACAAGTTCACGATTAGATTTACATATCCCTCTTGCTGGATGATTTTTAATATATATTTTATATGAAATAAAAAACAGTATAAAGCTAAAAATCTCCCCTATACTTACAACAAGCATTGCAGCTGCCGTAGTGTATTCAATCCCTAGATTCATATTCTTAACAAGTGCCATTAAAGGGAAAATCATTATAATTCTAATAGCCTTTTCAATTACATCAATGATAGCTGGCTCAAGTATTCTTTGAAGTCCATAATATGTACCTTTAAAAACAGATGAAAGAGATATAATAATTAGAGCAGGGCAAAAAGCTATAATTCCTAAAACTGTTCTAGAATCAGATAGTATATTATTTGCAATTACCTTGGATAAAATAATTAAAAACAGTGTTACCATTAATGACCATACTAGTTCGAACATACACATTATCTTTACTGTTTTATATAACTCATGAAGTTTTCCAGATGCTTTTTTTTCTGCTGCTATTTTAGAAAGGGTTACCGTAATACCTCCACCTGTAATACATAAAAATAATGCAAATACTGGTGTAACTAACTGGTAAAGTCCCATACCAGCTGCACCCATTTCTCTTGAAAGAAATATAGTATATATAAATGTTAAAGTTCCAGTAAGTACATTAGACACAGTAAGTACTGCTGTTTTTTTGAAAAATGAGGACTGTTCCATTTATCACCTTTTTATAATTATTCTTACCTTTATTAATATGCTGAAAATAAGATGCTATGACAATATTACACAGTAGTGATTATATTGACATAAAAAATTTTTTATACTAAAATGTTAGTTAATGAAAATTTGGACAATTTGATACAATATATTATAAAAACTGTGATAGGGAGTAGTAAGTTTGAATAGGATTCACAGAGAGTGGGAGATAGCTGGGAGCCCATAATCTTTACATTCTGAACTCGCCCTTGAGTTGTAGGCCGAACCTTTAGTAAGCCGAGCCGGCATAGCCGTTATTTAACTAAGATACAAATTTGGGTGGTACCGCGAAAGACTCTTCGCCCCATTAGGGGATAGGGTCTTTTTTTGATGCACCGATAATACTTGAGAGGAAGTGAATTTAATGCCATACTCAGTAGAAACAGATAAAAAGTGGCAACAAAAATGGGACGAAACTAAATTATATGAATTTGACAAGTCAAAGGCAGATAAAAAACTTTATTGTCTTGAAATGTTTTCATATCCATCAGGAGCAAAGCTTCATGCGGGACATTGGTATAACTACGGACCAACAGACACATGGGCAAGATTTAAGAGAATGCAAGGATATTCAGTATTTCAGCCAATGGGATTTGACGCATTTGGTCTTCCAGCTGAGAACTATGCTATAAAAACAGGGGTACATCCTCATGACTCTACAATGAAGAACATAGAAACTATGGAGAAGCAGCTAAGAGAAATGGGAGCTATGTTTAATTGGGAAAACGAATTAGTTACTTGTCTTCCAGATTATTATAAGTGGACTCAATGGATATTCCTAAAACTATTTGAAGCAGGACTTGCATATAGAAAGGAAGCTCCAGTTAACTGGTGTCCTAGCTGTAGTACTGTTCTTGCTAACGAGCAAGTTCTAGATGGTGAGTGTGAAAGATGTTCAAGTGAAGTTACTAAGAAAAATCTTACACAATGGTTTTTCAACATTACTAAGTATGCAGATGAACTACTAGAAAAATTAGATGAACTAGACTGGCCTGATATGACTAAAAAGGTTCAAAAGAACTGGATAGGAAGAAGTGAAGGGGCAGAAATTGAGTTTTCAGTAGAGAATTTAGATATTAAATTCAACGTATTTACAACAAGAGCAGATACTCTTTATGGGGTAACATATGTTGTACTTGCACCAGAGAGCCCAATAGTTGATAGTATAACAACTCCTGCTCAAAAGGATGCGGTTGAAAACTATAAAGAAGAAGCTAAAAAGCAATCAGAAATAGAAAGAATGTCCACTTCTAAGGAAAAGACAGGAGTATTTACAGGGTCTTTTGCTATTCATCCTCTAACAGGTGAAAAGGTAGAAATTTGGATTTCAGACTATGTTCTAGCAACTTATGGAACAGGATGTGTTATGGCAGTTCCTGCACATGATGAGAGAGATTATGAGTTTGCAACTAAGTTTAACCTACCTATTAAGAGAGTTGTAGAATCAGCTAAGGGAGAAGAAACTACTCTTCCATATACTGAATACGGAACACTTGTAAATAGTGAAGAATTCAATGGAATGACATCAGCTGATGCAAGAGTAAATATTGTTAAAAAGGCTGAAAGCATAAATAAGGGTGAATTAAAGGTAAATTATAGACTACGTGATTGGCTAGTATCAAGACAAAGATACTGGGGATGTCCAATTCCAATAATCCACTGTGATGATTGTGGAACAGTTCCAGTGCCAGAGGAGCAACTACCAGTTGAACTTCCATACAATGTTGAATTTACACCAGATGGTGAATCACCACTTAAAAAGTCTGAGGAGTTTGTTAATGTTGTTTGTCCTAAGTGTGGAAAGCCAGCTAAGAGAGAAGCAGACACACTAGATACATTTGTATGTTCATCATGGTATTATCTAAGATATCCAGATAACAAAAATAGTGAAAAGGCATTTGACACTGAATGGATTAACAAGATGCTTCCAGTAGATAAGTATGTAGGTGGACCAGAACATGCTGCAATGCACTTACTATATGCTAGATTCTTTACTAAGGCTCTTCGTGACCTTGGATACCTTAACTTTGATGAACCATTTAAATCACTTGTTCATCAAGGAATCATCCTAGGGCCAGACGGAAATAAAATGAGTAAATCAAAGGGAAATGTAATATCACCTGATGATTATGTTAGTGAATATGGATCAGACGTATTTAGAATGTACCTAATGTTTGGATTCGGATACTCAGAGGGAGGTCCATGGAACGTAGATGGTATTAAGGCTATGAGCAGATTTGCTTCAAGAATTGAAAGATTCGTAGAAAGATATCTTGAGCTAAAATCAGAGGGAACTACTAAATCAGATATAGCTAAGGATGAAAAGGAACTTAACCTAGTTCTTCATACAGCAATTAAGGGAGTACTAGATGATACGGATAAGTTCCAATTTAACACAGCACTTGCAAGACTTATGGAGCTTGTAAATGCACTTTATAAGTATGATACTGATACAGAGGTTAAGAATGTAGAATTCCTAGGAGGAGTTATTAAGGACCTTATAAAACTTCTAGCACCATTTGCACCACATTTAGCAGAGGAACTTTGGGAGCAAATAGGAGGAAGTTACTCAGTATTTAACGAATCACTACCTGAATTTGATGAATCAGCACTAGTTCGTGATACTATAGAACTAGGAGTTCAAATCAATGGTAAGGTTAAAGGGAAAATAGAAGCTTCAAGCTCAGCATCAGATGAAGAAATACAAAAGATAGCTTTAAATGATGATAAGATAAAGGAATTTATCGCAGATAAGGAAGTTAAAAAGGTAATAGTTATTAAGGGAAGACTTGTAAATATAGTTGTGAAGTAATAGCTAAATTAAATTAAAAGCTAATGGCATGATATCATGCCATTAGCTTTTTGTATTTGCCTCCTATATTTAGATATGTTTTATATCTAAATAAGAAAATGTCTTTAAATTAATAATAATATTCGTCATCATAGTTGTTCCAGTAGTTTCTTCTACAATTATTCTGTGATCTGCATCTATTGTTGCAATTACATCTATTTCTACATCTATTATTTCTGTTGCAGTTGCATCTTCTAGAATTGCAACAACCACCGAATAGTATAGGCCAAAATAACCACCACATAACTATCACCTCCTATGGATGTATTTTCACCACCATATTATGTTAATTACTCAAAAGTGTTACCAGTAGGATATTGTTAATTAAAGTTGATATTTCATGGCTTAATTATAAAATTAATATTTTATGTCACAAAATAAAGAGAAGTAGAAATTGGTTTTGAAAATATAGGTAATTTTACGCTAAGATTGTATCATGGAGTCTATATTACTCAAAATTTAAGTTTAATTATTGTATATCTTTCATTAGAGTAGTAGTATTTATTGTAAGGAGGGATTATATTGGAAAAAGGTCTTTTAAATCATAGTGGAGGATGTTGAGCTCCTAAAAATGCTAGTGCTGGTCAGCATAAAGAAGAGAGTACAGAAAATTGCTTAATATGTGGAGAGAAGCTTGATTATTTTGAGGTCGGCAAAGAATTAAAATGTATAGAGTGCAGTAAAGTTGAATTAGGCTATGTATACTGCCCTAGTGGGCATTATGTTTGTGATAATTGTCATGGAGAAAAATCCTTTGAGGGTATTTTGAATTTAATACTTTCATCAAAAGAATATAATCCTTTAATTATAGCTGAAAAGATTATTAATAGTACTTCCATTCCAATGCTAGGATGTGAACATGCATGGATTGCTGCAGGTGCATTATTAGCTTCAATAAGAAATAATGGAAGAATTAAAGTTACCGATGATCAAATAATGGAGGCATTAAATCGTACACGAAAGCAGGCTATTGGTGCATATTGTGGATTAACAGGGATTTGTGGTATAGCGCCTGGGATTGGTGCATCCTTTAGTGTTATATTAGGTGCTGCATGTCCTAAAAATGAAGAAACTGCTACTACAATGAAGGTTGTATCAAAGGTTATTGAGTGTATTGCTAATGAAACTGGTCCATGCTGTTGTAAAAATTTCATATATGCAACTTTAAAAACAAGTTGTAAGCTTTCAAAGGAATATTTAGATATCAATATTCCCTACAAGTATAGGATTATTTGTAAGGATTATGATAGACATCCCCATGGCTGTAGAAAAGAGAAGTGTAGACATTTTCCAATATAAATAATATAGGAGGTGATTTATATAGTATATTTAATATCAGGAATAATTTTTATTATAGCAGGGCTTGTATTAAGATATTTTCCACCTAAAAGTATAAATGGGGTTATTGGATATAGAACCTCAATGGCTATTAAAAATAAGGAAACTTGGGATGAAGCACAAAGATATGGTGGGAATAGTATGATCGTATTTGGAATAATTAACTTCATTATTGCAGCATTTACTTACAGGATTCATGCTCTAAGTAATGAAGTATTCCAAATAATGTTTTTAATTGTTGGTTCTATAGTTGTGATTATTATCGTAGAAGTCCATATGAAAAAAATGTTTAATAAAGATGGAAGTAGAAAATAATAAATTAGTAATTGCAGCTATAGAACTAGTATTAGGTATTCCTATTTTAGGAGGGTATTCAATTGCTATGCATCAGAGTATTGAATTATAATCAGAAAGTATTATTATTTTATTGAAATTAGATAATTTTTTTAAAATTAATATTTTTTAATATAAAATTATCCTTAACCCCTTTTAAATATAGGATAGTAGCCCTATGAGTAGGTATATATTTAGTATAAAATCCCCTTTTAGAAAAAGTTTTCTTAAAGGGGATTTACCTATAATTAAAATAGATGTTGTTGACATTAGTTTTTTCAAGTGATAGAATTTAGAAAAAACAGAATTTAATGAAGTATATAATTATAAATGATATGATAGATACGAAGAAAAATCTTAAGGGAGGAATTAGCGATGGACATCATCAAGAGAACTGTAGAACAATTTTATTATGGTTTTTATTTTAGCTGGGGCTTTTATTTTAGCGCTGGTTTTGAGTTCTGCAAAAATTTAAATAATCTCTTGAATGAGTTTGATGTATATAAGCTAAGTGAAAATAGATTTAGCCTACTTGTATAAAAGAAAGGGTAGCTAGCTTAAGATTATGTATAGTGTATATAAGGAGAACTCAAAGAGTTCTCCTTTTTTATTTATAAAATATTAAAAATGCTTAGCAAGGTTTAAATGTTAAGTATAAAATTTGGAGGTATGTAAAATGATAGTAGTAATTAAACCACAAACAACAAAGGAAGAAATTATGAAACTAAAAGAAAAATTAGAATCACCTTTATGCTCAGTTCAAATAATTGAAGGTGTATCACAAACTATACTAGGAATTGTTGGTGACACAAGTACTATAGATGCTAGTGTAATACAACAAAATAAATGTGTTGAAAAAATATTAAGAGTACAAGAATCATACAAGAGAGCTAATAGAGCATTTCACCCAGAGGATACAGTTATAAAGGTTGGAGATGCACAAATCGGGGGAGATAAATTCTGCATAATGGCAGGACCATGTTCAGTTGAGTCAGAAAGTCAAATCGTTGAAATAGCAAAGTCAGTTAAAGCATCAGGTGCTACAATTCTTCGTGGTGGAGCATTTAAGCCAAGAACATCACCATACGCTTTCCAAGGTCTTGGAATGGAGGGGCTTGACCTACTTAATATAGCAAAGAAGGAAACAGGACTTCCAATAATCACAGAAGTTATGACAACTAAATATGTTGAAGCTGTTGCTGAAAACGCAGATATTATTCAAATAGGTGCAAGAAATATGCAAAACTTCGATCTTCTTAAGGAAGTTGGTAAGACTAGAAAGCCAGTTCTACTAAAAAGAGGTCTTTCAGCTACTATAGAAGAACTTTTAATGTCAGCTGAATACATTATGTCAGAGGGTAATGAACAAGTTATTCTTTGTGAAAGAGGAATAAGAACATTTGAAAACTTCACAAGAAATACATTAGATTTAAGTGCAATACCAGCTATTAAAAAGCTTAGCCACTTACCAGTAGTAGTTGATCCAAGCCACGCAGCAGGACTAAACTGGATGGTAGAACCACTAAGTAAGGCAGCAGTTGCAGTTGGAGCAGATGGATTAATAATCGAAGTTCATAACGATCCTGCTAATGCACTATGTGATGGAAAGCAATCAATAAGACCAGAGGAATTTGAAAGTCTTGTTAAGTCACTAAAAGGAATTGCTGAAATAAATGGTAAGAGAATATAGTATAGACTCCCTTTAAAAAATAAACTTAAAGTTAAGTATATTAAGGGAACTGTCTTAAAAGATAAGAAGTAGTACAGTAGCACAGAAGTAATTGAATAGATAGTTCATTAATTAATTTATGGGGGGATAATGTTGCAGGACTTTAGATTAAACGTATGTATAGTTGGACTAGGACTTATAGGAAGCTCATATGCAAGGGCGCTTAAAAAGTTTACAAAGGGTAAGGTTATAGGACTAGATATAAGCGAAGAAACAATAAAACTTGCAGTAGAAAAAAATATTATAGATGAAGGTTACATTGATCCGGGTCTTGCATTAAAGAATGCAGATATAGTAATTCTAGCAGTATATCCTGACCTAACAGAAAAATTCGTTATCGAGAATATGGATATCTTCAAAAAGGGAGCTGTAATAACCGATAGTGCAGGTATTAAAGGGTCAATAATAAATACCATAAATAAAGCTTTAAGAGATGATTTAGATTTTGTAGGAGGCCATCCTATGGCAGGAAAAGAAGGTTCTGGACTTGAAAATGGCTGTGATAGTATATTTAAAGGTGCAAATTACCTTATAACTCCAACAAAGAGAAATCGAGAAGATAGTATAGTAATAGTTGAGGATATTGCTAGAGCTATAGGGTGTAAAAATATAGTTAGAATATCCCCAGAAGAACATGATAGAATAATAGCTTATACAAGTCATCTTCCACATATTCTTGCTGTAGCATTAGTAAATAGTGATATACTAAATAAAGACACTTCTTTATTTGTAGCTGGAAGTTTTAGAGATGCTACAAGAGTTGCGGATATTAATGCAGGGCTTTGGACAGAGCTTATTATGCAAAATAAAGAATATGTAATAGAACAGCTTAGTATATTTGAAAGTAACATAGCTGAACTAAAGAACTTTATTGCATCAGGAGATAATAGTTCTGTATACTCAAAGCTTGAGGAAGCTAGAGATAAAAAAAGGGGGATTAAGATTTATGTATAAGTTAGGTGTTAGGCTATTTGACCATAGCTATCCTATTTATATAGAAAAGGGGCTATTTGATGAAATTGGAAGCTATATTAAAGATGTAGCTAAAACTAAAAAGATATCAATAGTAACTGATTCTAACGTAGATAGACTTTATGGAGAAAAGTTAGTTGATATTCTTCAAAAAGAAGGCTTTAATATTAAGAAAATAGTTGTTGAGCCAGGTGAGAAAAGTAAATCATTTGCTACATTTGAGAGAGTTCTAAACGAAATGCTTGATTTTTCAATGACTAGAAGTGATCTTATTATAGCTTTTGGTGGTGGGGTTGTAGGTGATTTAACAGGATTTGTTGCATCATCACTACTTCGTGGAGTTGACTTCGTACAGATTCCAACTACACTTTTGTCACAGGTTGATAGTTCTGTAGGTGGAAAGGTTGCTATAAATACTAATTATGGTAAGAATCTAGTTGGGGCTTTTTATCAACCAGTTGGAGTATATATAGACCCAAATCTTTTAAAGACATTAGACCAAAGATATCTTGCTGATGGTATGGCAGAGGTTATTAAATATGGATGTATTAAGGATAAGAATTTATTCTATGACCTTTTAAGCTATAGTGAAAAAGAATTTGATAAAAATATTGAAAAGATTATATATACTTGCTGCAATATTAAAAGAATCGTTGTTGAAAAGGATGAAAAGGATACAGGAGATAGAATGCTTCTAAACTTTGGTCATACAATAGGTCACGCTATAGAAAAATACTTTAATTATGAGTCATTTACCCATGGAGAAGCAGTCGCACTTGGAATGTATATGATAACAAAAACTGCAGAAACATTAGGTGATACATCAATGGGTACATCTGAGGTAATTAAGGAGATACTTAGAAAGTACTCGCTTCCAGTTTTAATTGATTTAAAGGATAGGGATAAGGTACTTAATGCAATAGGTCTAGATAAGAAAAACATAGGAAAGTCTTTGAATATAATACTTTTAAAGGAAGTCGGACAATCATATATTAAGAAGATTCAACTAGAAGAAATCGAAAAGTATATAGAATTTAACTAGATATTAGGAGGGATTTGATTGAGTAGAGTAAAAATAACCCCTAAAAGTTTAACAGGGACAGTTACTATTCCTCCATCTAAGAGTCTTTCACATAGAGCAATAATATGTGCAGCTCTTGCAAATGGAGAAAGTTCTGTTGATAACATAATATTTTCAGATGATATAATAGCAACTTCTAAGGCTATGGAAAGTCTAGGAGTAAAGATGAACATGAAGGATAGTAGTATAGAAATACAAGGAAATGATAGTCTAAAGCTTGTTAATCCAGAAATAGACTGTATAGAATCTGGTTCAACACTTAGATTTATTATACCGATAGCTCTTTTAACTTCAGAAGAAGTAACTTTTAAGGGGAGGGGTAGACTTACTACTAGACCACTAACTACCTATTATAATATCTTTGATAAAGAAGGTATAACATACGATACCCGAAGTGGCCTTCCTTTAAAGGTTAAGGGAAGTCTTAAGCCATCTGTATATGAGGTAGAGGGAAATATTAGCTCTCAATTTATTACAGGGCTTATGTTTACACTTCCTCTTCTTAATGGTGATTCCTCCATTAAGATTATAGGGGAGCTTGAATCAAAGGGATATGTAGATCTTACAATTGATGTTTTAAAGCAATATGGAGTAGAGATACAAAATAATAATTATGAAGAATTTATTATTAAAGGGAACCAAAAGTATAAAGCTCAAAACTATAGAGTTGAGGGAGATTACTCACAGGTGGCATTCTTCATAGTTGCAGGACTTCTTGGAGGAGAGATTACTTGTCTAGACATGAGAGCCGATTCTCTTCAAGGAGATAGAGAGATTATAGATATTGTTCGTACTATGGGAGGACGTGTAGATGTACTTGAAGATAAGATAATTGTTTATCCAAGTAAAACTCATGGAGCAACTATTGATGCATCACAATGTCCAGACCTTGTTCCTATAATTGCAACACTTGCGGCATTAAGTGAAGGAGAAACTAGAATCATAAATGCAGCAAGAGTTAGAATTAAGGAGTCAGATAGATTAGAAGCTATGAGAAGTGAACTTAACAAAATAGGAGCAGATGTTAAGGAAACTCCAGATGGACTTGTTATTAAGGGTAAGTTTTTACTTGATGGTGGAGTAGTTGATGGATGGAATGACCATAGAATAGTAATGGCTATGGCTATGGCATCTATTAGATGTACATCAGATTTAATTATAGAGGGTAGTGAAGCAATTAAAAAATCATACCCAACATTCTTTGAAGACTTTAGAAAACTTGGAGGAAAAGTTGATGAGCTCGATGCTAGGTAGAAAAATTAAAATATCTGTTTTTGGTGAATCTCATGGAGCAGCTATAGGTGTTGTAATTGATTCACTTCCAGCAGGCTTTGAAATAGATCTTGATAAAGTGAACTTTGAAATGAGTAGACGTGCTCCAGGAAAAAGTAAGTTAACTACTGGAAGACAAGAAAAGGATCAATATGAAATAGTAAGTGGATTCTTTGAGGGGAAAACAACAGGAACACCACTTTGTTCAATGATAAGAAATTCAGATACAAGATCAGGTGATTATAGTTTACTTAAAGATATAGTAAGACCAGGACATGCAGACCTTACAGGTAAAATGAGATATCTTGGGGCAAATGACTATAGAGGAGGAGGTCACTTTTCAGGTAGACTTACTGCACCTATAGTATTTGCTGGGGCAGTAGCAAAACAAATCCTAGAAAAAAGAGGAATACATATAGGAAGTCATATCTTATCTCTAGCTGGAGTTAAGGATAAGGAATTTGATCCTATAAATGTAAATATAGATGATATTAAGAATCTAAAGAATATGACTCTTCCTCTACTTGACCCTACAGTTGAAGAAAAGATGAAGGATGAAGTTCTTAAGGCTAGGGAAAACCTAGATTCAGTTGGCGGTATAATTGAAACAGTTGTTTTAAATATGCCAGGTGGAATCGGAAGCCCTATATTCGACTCTGTTGAAAGTGTAATAGCTAGTGGAATGTTTTCAGTACCAGCTGTTAAGGGAGTTGAGTTTGGACGTGGATTCGATATAGCCAGTATGAAGGGTTCAGAAGCAAATGATGAGTATTATTTAGATAATGGAGAAATAAAGACTTATTCTAATAATAATGGTGGAATACTTGGAGGAATCACTAGTGGGGCACCTATATTATTTAAGGTTGCAATTAAGCCAACACCTTCAATTTCAAGACCTCAAAGAAGTGTTAACGTTAGCACAATGGAGGACACTAATCTTGAGATTGTAGGTAGACATGATCCTTGTATTCTACCAAGAGCTGCAGTTGTTGTTGAAGCTGTAACAGCATTATGCATACTAGACTTACTAGCTGTGGAAGAAGTTTAGGAGGGATAATATGTCAGATTTAAAAGAAATCAGAGATGAGATAGACAGAATAGATAATGAGATTATAAAGCTTTTTCAAGACAGAATGGACACCGTTATAAAGGTAGCAGAGTACAAGAAGAAAAATAACTTAGAGGTTTTAAATAGAAAAAGAGAAGAACAAGTCATAGAGAATCATCTAAGTAAAATTGAAAAAGTAGAATATAAAAAAGAAGTTGAAAAATTCCTAAATTCAGTGATGGAAATAAGTAGACAAGCTCAAAGAAAGTTTCTTATAGGAGATATCGATAATACAAGTAGTTTTATATTAGAAGATAAATCAATAGAAATTACAAAGGATACAGTTGTAGGTTTTCAAGGTGTTAAGGGTTCTTACAGTGAAGAAGCTTTATATGTTTACTTTGGAAATAAAGTTAAGACAAAGGCTGTAGCTGAATTCGAAGATCTTTTTAAAGAATTAAATGATAACAAGATTGATTATGGAGTTATTCCAATAGAAAACTCTTCAACAGGTGGAGTCCTTGAGGTATATGACCTTTTAAGTAAGTATGACTTTAGCATGGTTGGAGAAATGTGCATTAAAATAAACCATAGCCTAATAGCTACAAGTGATGCAACATTTGATACTATAACTGAAGTTTATTCACATCCACAGGGACTTAGTCAATGTAGTGAATTTTTAAATGGGTTTAGATGGAGAAGAGTTCCATATACAAATACAGCAAAAAGTGTAGAGTTAGTTAAAGATAGTGCATCAACTTCAATTGCTGCAATAGGAAGTAAAAGAGCTGCAGATATATATGGACTAAAGGTGTTAAAGGAAAATATTAATACTAACAAAACAAATACAACAAGATTCCTAATAGTATCAAGAAAGCCTTATATAGATGAAGCTTGTAATAAAATAAGTATAGTATTTTCAATAGATCATAGAGTTGGATCTTTATACAATGTGCTTAAGTACTTCGCAGAAAATGAAGTAAATATGCTTAAAATAGAGTCAAGGCCTATAAAGGAAAGACCTTGGGAATATGTTTTCTATATAGACTTTGAAGGAAATATTACAAACCCTAAGGTGAAAATTGCACTTGAAAGTATAAAGGATAATACAAATTACTTTAGATTACTTGGTAACTATAAAAAGTGTGAAGGTTATTGTAATTTATAAGTTTTAGAAATAAAGTACAAAAGGCTATTAGAATATAAATAGGTAAATCCTTATATTTTAATAGCCTTTTACTTAGTTTATTAATATCTAATAAATAAGTCTTATTAATTTAAATTAATATAATTTAGAACACGGTCCATATTAATCTCCGTAATTTTCGATTAATTTCTTTACAACCTTTGTAATAACATTTGCTTGTGCAGTAAGAGACATAACAATTAAAAATACTAGGATTCTTTCCTCATCTTTGCCCTTGATATTGTATTCATCAATAAGATTATTAAGAAGTTTTTCATTTAATACTTCATTCTTAGAGAAATCTTTAATAACCTCTGACTGGAAGGATGAAAATGCCTTATATGCATTTTCCCATGAGATAATATCATCTTCAGAGGTGTTTATTTGGTTAAAGGCAAGTTTAAAAACTTTTTTGATTTCTTCCTGTGTAAATAAAGGTCTCATATAACTTATAAGAATAAGTTGAACTAGATGACTTGAGGAGTATCCCCTTTTCTTTCCATCACTAGGTTTTGAGATAACCTCACTTTTAACATAGTTTTGGATTATATTAGTTGTGTACTTTTCGTCTTCAAATTTATCATTTAGATATGATGTAACCTGAGATAAAAAAAGATCATAGCTAGGTATTTCATCATATGAAATAATACTAGACTCTGAAACCTCATTTATAATCTTACTAAGGGAATCTATTGAAAAGTTTTTATCCATGTTATAACCTCCTTTAAAAAATCGATATATTAATTAAGATGTTCTATTAACCAAAAAGTAATGTTTCTATATATATATTATATAGTATGTAAAACCGGTATACAAGTTATTGAAAACCATATAGATATTTTGAAATCTAAAGAAATAATAAGAAAATAAAAGAAAACAAGAGATACCTAAATTCAAACTAGCTATGTGGTATTAAATAACTCATTAAGCGTTATTGGGTAACTTGTTAAGAGTTAATTTATACATTATAATAAATTCATAGAAACGAATCGGAGGTGGCAATTATTAAAAAGCAAGGCTTTATTTTAAAAGTAGCACTTATATTTATATTTACATTTGTTAGCTTAGCAGGATATAGCTTAGACTTAAAAAATTCTACAGTGTATAGTGATGCAAGTGCTAAATCTAGATCATCCTCAGGTGGTTTCAAAAGTTCAAGTTTTAAAAGCTCAAGTAGCTCAAGTAGTTCATGGTTTAGTAGTAAACCTAAAAGTAGTAGCAATTCATCGGGATTCAAATCCGGTGGATTTAAAAGCTCAGGTGGAAGTTCAAGTAAGGGATACAATTCAGGTAGCTTTAAAAGCACAAAGGATGGATCAAGTAGTGGCTATGGCTCAGGAAGTTTTAAAGAGTCAAAAACTCCTAAAGTAGATAGTACACCAAAAACAGATACATCAAAAAATTATAAAAAGGGTAGCTCAAGTGCATATCCAGTACCTATACCAATAGGAGGATATTCACCATTTGGATTTAGGACTATTGGATCATACTATATGATGAAGTATATTGTATCTGCAATAGTAATAACAATTATAGTTATAGCGCTTTATTTAATCTATAGAAAAATGAGAAACAGAAGACATTAAAAATTAATATATAAAAAATAAAAATTTATAGGGTTTAAGGAGGAAAAAATAATGAGTATTTTTAAGAGAGTGTCAAATATTTTTAGATCAAAGGTGAATACTGCACTAGATAGTGTTGAAAACCCAGTTGAACTTCTAGATCAAAAGGTAAGAGATATGGAGGAAAGCCTTAATAAGGCGAAAATATCATCAGCACAAATTCTTGGAAATGTACACGAAACTAAGAAGAAGATGGAAGCAGCTGAGGCTGAGGTTAAGGATTATGATGAAAAAGTAAAGCTTGCATTAAGTAAGGGAAATGAAGAGCTTGCAAAGAAAGCACTTGAAAGAAAGTTAGATGCAGAAAAGAGATTTAATTCACTTAAAGCTACCTATGCTGATGCACAAAAGAAGGCAGATGCTATTAAGGATAAGTTAAGAGATTTAGACACTGAAATAGAAAAAACAAGAAAGTATAGAGATGAAGCAGCTGCAAGATATACAAATGCAGAGGCAAATGAAAAGGTAAATGAAATACTTGCAAATGTTTCAACAAGCTCAAATAAGATAAATCTTGATGATATAGAAAGAAAGATTCAAAAGAAGGAAAGTTATGCAGAAGGTTTAGCAGATCTTAAAACACCTTCTCTTGATGATGAATTTGAAAAGCTAAATGAAATTAATCTTGATGAAGAACTTAAAAAATACAAAGAAAATAATTAGTTAAAGGTGATTTTATGGGAAGAGCTAAGGATTTCATAGAAAAAGAAAAAGATCAGTTAGGTTCTCTTCTTTATAATATAAATGGAGCAATTGCAGAAATTGCTCCTTTTATAGAAGAAGAAACTTTAAGAAATAGAAAGTATTTTTCAAGGGTAGATGCTGCAAATGAACTTCTTAAATATTTAGAGGACAAGTATTATGAAGAAAATAAGGATGGAATACTTGGCTTTTTAAATGATGGAAAGAGGATAGCTGAAGTAGAAAATAAAAAAAATAAATACTCTCTACCTATAAGTCAGCTTGAAAATTGTAGCAAGTGTAAGTGCTTAAGTTGTACTAAAACATGTAGTTTCGATAGTTGTAGTGGATGTAGGGAAGATGCTTTTGTTAAAGAATGTAACAAAGAAAGTTTTAATACAGTATTCTACAATGACTTTATATTAAACCTTACAAGGGATGGAGAAGGTAGTTCTAGATATAATGTCCTTGCAACACTTCAGGATTTAAATAGGGATCAAAAATATATCATTATACAAGAAATAGCAACAGGTGAAAAGTTTATTCTTCATTATTATCCTGGTATATCAGAAAGTGACTATGGTGAGATTACAGACAAGGAAGAGTTTGATTTTATAGTAAATGAATTTGAAAAGATTAGATAGAATTTAAAGGGCTTTGCTATTTTTATTTAATAATTATTTAAGGAGTGTTAAATTATGTTACTAACAACAAGTGGAACAATCGATGGAAAAAGAATAGTAGAATATAAGGGGATTGTATTTGGTGAAGTTGTAACAGGTGTTAATTTCATTAAGGATATAGCTGCAAGTCTTAGAGATATATTTGGTGGAAGAAGTGGAACATACGAAAATGAACTTGTAGGAGCAAGGGAAGATGCCTTAAGAGAATTAGAACAAAGAGCATTAAATATGGGAGCAAATGCTGTTATTGGCGTAAAGGTAGACTATGAAACACTTGGACAACAATCAGGAATGCTAATGGTAACTTGTACAGGAACAGCTGTATATTACGAATAAGAGATTAAGGTATAGGACTTCCTATATTAGGGAATTATACCTTATAAATTATAAAATATGGGGGTAAGAGGTATGGATTTAGGACTAATAGGTATGATAATACTTGGTGTCGTTATTTTTATTGTAGTTGTTACTATTCTTTCCTTAGTTCCACTAGGACTATGGATATCTGCAATAGCTGCAAATGTAAAGGTTGGTTTACTTGATCTTATTGGAATGAAATTAAGACGTGTTCCACCAGCTAAGATAGTTAATCCTTTAATTAAAGCTGTTAAAGGTGGAATAGATACTACTACAGATGCACTAGAAGCTCATTACCTAGCAGGTGGTAATGTAGATAGACTAGTAGATGCATTAATTGCATCACAAAGAGCAGGTATATCACTTAATTTTCAAAGGGCAGCTGCAATAGATCTTGCAGGTCGTGATGTTCTTCAAGCTGTTCAAATGAGTGTTAATCCTAAGGTAATTGAAACTCCAAATGTTTCAGCTGTTGCAAATGACGGTATTGAACTTATAGTAAAGGCGAGAGTTACAGTAAGAGCTAATATAGATAGACTTGTTGGTGGTGCTGGAGAGCAAACCATTATAGCAAGAGTTGGAGAAGGTATTGTTACTACTGTTGGTAGTTCAAAGAGCCATAAGGAAGTTCTTGAGAACCCTGATAAAGTATCAGAAACAGTTCTTAATAAGTCGCTAGATGCAGGAACAGCATTTGAAATTCTTTCAATTGATGTTGCAGATGTTGATATCGGACGTAACATTGGTGCTCAGCTTCAAACGGATCAAGCAGAGGCTGATAAGAGAATAGCACAGGCAAGAGCAGAGGAAAGAAGAGTTATGGGTGTTGCAAGAGAGCAAGAAATGAAGGCTAAGGTTCAAGAAATGAGAGCTAAGGTTGTTGAGTCAGAGGCTGAAGTTCCACTAGCCCTTGCTGAAGCGCTAAGAACAGGTAAAATGGCAGCAATGGACTATTTTAACCTTAAAAATCTAATGGCAGATACTACTATGAGAGAGTCTATAGCTAAGGAAACAAGTACAGAAAATGTTAAAAATGATGATGTAAATAAACAAACTCCTAAAAACTAGGAGGTGATACTATGAGTATTGCATCACTTCTGATAATAATCGGAATAATAGGAAGTATAGTTGAAGCATTTAAAAAAGAAAGTGCAAAAAATAATCAAAATATAAAAAGAAGACCTAAAGTAAATCCTGTTAATAATAAAAGGGATAATACTCCTTTAAATGATTTTGATAATGATTTAATGCACCAAAATGTATATACAGAGGAGACTAAAAATCTAAAGGTTAATAAAAATAAGAGGAAAAAGCCTAAAATAGAGGAAGTCTATGCAGAAGTAAATGACTTAGACAGTAAAAAGTCCTATGAAAACAAAGAGAGTTTTCCTAATGAGAAGAAAAATCCATTTGCATTAACGGATAATCCAGTAACTAATGCAATTATTGCATCAGAGATACTCGGAAAGCCTATGTGTAAAAGATAAAAATAATATATTTATAAGCTGCTGATAAACTGAATTTATCAGCAGTTTTTTATTTAGGTTTCTCAGTATAATAAAAGTTTAATATGTTAATTATTGTTTGAATTTTATTCAATGATAGGATATATTTTGAGTATAAGAAATAATTAACTTAAAAACTAAGTTTTAAAGCTAAATAATAAAATAAATAAACGATTTATAATGTAAATTTGATGAAGGAGAGTTATATGATTAATTTACCAAACTCCCTAAAGGTTGAAAGTTACTTATTAGAGAGAACACTTGATTTTAAGAATTTCTCTACAAGCTATAAGTTATTCTGGTTTAATGGAATTTATAAAGAAATTATATTTGGTAATAAAACAATGTCGTTTAAGAAAATAATAGCAAGAATGGTTGCTACAGCATGGTATCCTGTCATTTATTATAAATTAAACCTAGGATTTCAAGATAAATTAAATCAAATAATTTTATATGTTCATGAAACACTAAAAGTTGGAAGAGAAGAAAATGAGGAATATATTGCTGAATATATCTATAATAGTACTGATAGACAATTGAATAAAATGATAAATACTATAAGTTTGTATGTTCCGTATAGGCTTATACGTCCTTTTTATGAAGAACAAATAAAGTTTAAAGAGAAAATTACTAATAAAAAGATTTCTAACTTAGAAATAAACAATTTAATACAAAAATTAAGTGAAGAAGACTTTACATCGTTATATAGAATAGATAAAAAGAAAAAAGAAATAACAATAAATGATAGTTGGGTTAACTATATAACCTCAAATCAAGCAATAATAAATGGATGGATAAATTTTAAGTTAGTATATTATTTGCAGTTAAGGAATCCAAATGTTCCAGCTATACCTTTTAAGATTTATCCTCCTATTAAGAGGGATCTATCTAAAGCAAAAAACTTTTGGAAATTAGTTATATCACAAAGAAATATTCTAGATTTATATACTAATAAGAGTTTTAATGCTGACAATTTAGAGAAGTATGGAAGTATTAGTGTAGACCACTTTATACCTTGGAGTTTTGTTCTTCATGATGAATTATGGAATCTTGTACCTACTTTTAATAAAATTAATAGTTGTAAAAACAATAAGCTTCCTAAATTAGATTTGTATATTGATAGGTTTTGTGACCTTCAATTTGATGCTTTTAATATAATAAGAAAAGATAAAAAAAACATTAGATATCTAGAAGACTATCTGACAATAAATAAGAAAGTAGATATAAACTTATTGTTACAGGGCAATGTTAATAAAGAAGAATTTACATATTCAATAAAGTCTACTATTATCCCATTGTATCAGATTGCTTATAACCAAGGATATGACATATGGCATAATAATGTATTATAGTTCATCTATACTTAAGGGGGAATATATGGGAAGGGAAGTAGTTCAAGAATTAATAGAAAAACGGGGAAGTCATATAAGCAAGATAAATACAATTCTTAACTTCACAAGGATAAGACGGGTGCCATATATTGGTTATAACAGCTATTTGTAATTATTTTGAAGTTACGGGTAGTAGTTGGAAATTATAAGGGAAGGTATATTAAATGAAACTGGAAAGCATAAAGGGATATAATCCATTATGGGTCGGGATTGGGATATTCTTAATCTGTAATCTATTTAAAGACTTTGAGTACCTTGTTATTAAAACAAATGAAACATTTTTAGATGATAATACATTAAATAAGGTATTTGGAATCCTAGTTATATTTATTGTACTTAAGATTTTTAATTATACTTGGCGAGATATAGGGTTTAAGAAAGAAAAGATTTGGAGTGGTTTTATAGGAGGAACACTTTTAGGAGTTGTTAGTTTTGCTATTACCTATACACTAGAAATTTTATATTTAAGTTCTAATGGAGTAAGTACATCACTTGAATTTTATTCATCTGGTTTTTCGTTAACAGGTAGTATTGTTAGAAACACTGAAATTTCTTTTATAGTACTAACTTTTATAGTTAATTTATTAAATTCATGGATGGAAGAAGGGCTCTTTATAGGGTTATTTGTAAAGCTTTTTAATAAAAGATATAGTATATTTATTGCAACTATTATACAGTCTCTGCTATTTGGATTATGGCATGTAATTCTTCCTATTCAAAGTGTTGTAAATGGAGAGATGACAATTTCTCTTGGAATAATTATGAGTATTGGATATGTATTTATAGCATTTATTATGGGGGCCAAGTGGGGACTTTGTACAATTTATTCAGGTGCTATATGGGTTGCTTTTTTTAACCATATGTTTAATGATTTAATACAAAATCTTATACATGTTGTTACTCCAAATGCTACAGATGAGCTTGAGATAATTAGAATTATTTTTGCTCAGTTTCTATCTTTAGCATTTATTATAATATACGGTGTATATAAAAAGAAAAATAATACTAAAAAATTAGATATTTTAGTAGAAAAGAGAGAAGAGCTATAAAGTTTAATATAAAGGCTTATACTTAAAAGTGATATTCACTATAAAAGTATAAGCCTAATTTATTATTTCAAGTTTTCAGGATTAAGGGCTTCAAGCTCTGGAACTACAAATAGTCCATCACGTCTTACTAGAACATCATCGAAGTAGATATCTCCTCCACCATATTCTGGTCTTTGGATAAATACAAGGTCCCAGTGAATTGATGAATCATTTCCATTACTTGCTTCATCATAGCAACTTCCAGGTGTAAAGTGGATAGAACCTGCTATTTTCTCATCGAATAATGTATCCTTCATAGGTGTTAATATATATGGATTCACTCCAATTGCAAATTCTCCAGCGTATCTTGCACCTTCATCTGTATCAAAGATTTTATTAATTCTTTCTGTATTGTTAGCTGTAGCATTTATTATTTTACCATCTTTAAATTCAAGGCGTATGTTATCAAATGTAAAGCCTTGATATACAGCAGGAGTATTATATGTAATGTATCCATTAACAGAAGTTTTACCAGGTGCTGTAAATACTTCACCATCTGGTATATTCATTTCCCCAGCACACTTTATAGCATTAATATCTTTTATTGAGAAGGTAAGGTCTGTATCCTTTCCTGTTATTCTAACCTTATCTGTTTTATTCATAAGGTTTACTAAATTATCCATTGCCTTAGACATTTTAGAATAATCAAGATTACATACATTAAAGTAAAAGTCCTCAAAACTTTCAGTACTCATGTTAGCAAGCTGTGCCATTGAAGGTGATGGATATCTTAGAACTACCCATTTTGTGTGTGGAACTCTTATTTTTCCATGAACAGGTTCAGAGAAATAAGTTGAGTATAAAGTCATTTTCTCTGATGGCACATCAGAAAGCTCACTTACATTACTTCCTGATCTAATACCTATATAGGCATCCATATCCTTCATTCTAGCTGATTCGTATGAAGCCATCATATCCATTTGTTCCTTAGTTGCACCTATAAGTAGAGCTCTATCGATTGCTTTATCCTTTATAGTTACGAAGGGAATACCACCTGCTTCATATGCTGAGTCTATAAGACATTTTACCAGAGGGTATTCAAGTCCTACAGTTTCTATAAGAATCTTTTCTCCCTTTTGTAATTTGCAAGAGTAGTTAATAAGGTTATCTGCAAGTTTTTTTATACGCATGTCATGCATTTTACCACCTCTTAATAATTAATATCTAAAAATTAGCATAGCATTTAAGTTATTTTTTGTAAACTCATATAGGAGCTTTGAAATCTTACTGAAAATAAAAGTAAAGATTAGTATTCTTTAGACATATAATATTTTGAAGAAGGAATTGGGAGTGAAGGCGTGTGAAAAGAGTTAAAAGTCTAATAGGCATAGGGATTTCTGTACTTATATGTATTTTAACCCTAAATCTTTTGAATATTAGTTTTTATAAGAAGGATAATAATGAGAAGGTAAAAGTGCTTAAGGGTTATAAATCAAGTGTAGCTGTTAAGGGCTTAAAGAATCCATCATCAATTTGCTTTGATGAAAGTGGGAACATGTACATAGGAGAAAATGAAGGAAGTAAAGGGAAAGTTTCTATATATACTACTAAGGGTGAGTATAGGGAAATTATTAAAGGACTTAATTCACCAATAGGATATGTGAAAATGGAAAAGGGAGTTTTATACATATCACATAAGGGAAAGGTATCTAAATATAAAGACGGAAAGTTAACTGATGTTGTGAACAACCTTCCAAGTCATGGAGATTATTCAAACAACGGTGTTTCTATAGGATATGATGAAATGATATATATTGCTCAAGGAAGTGCTACGAACTCAGGTGTTGTAGGACTAGATAATTATGAAAGAGGATGGCTTCGTGATAACCCATATCTTCATGATATTCCATCAACTGAAATGGTTCTTAAGGGAAATAACTTCAAAACGCTTAATCCATTTACAGAGGATAAAAATGATGTAGCATCTACAAATGGTTTTCTTCCTTTTAATACACCGGCTAGGATAAATGACCATGTTAAAGGAAGTGAAATATCTAATGCTTCAATTATAAGGGCGAATAAAGATGGTTCATATGTTGAAATGTTTGCATTTGGAATTCGTAACCCTAAAAATATGATTAATTTATCAGATGGAAGTGTTCTTGTTACTGTTCAAGGTATGGAAAATAGAGGATCAAGACCAATAGCTAATGGAAAAGATTACATATATAAGCTTGGGAAAGGTGAATATGCAGGATGGCCTGATTTTGAAGGTGGAGAGGAAGTTACTAATAGGAAGTTTAGAGTAGAAGGAAAAAATCAACCTCTACCTCTTACATACTATGTAAAAGGAGAGGTTGCAAAGCCACTTATTACATTCGGGGAAAGTGGTAGAATAGGTTATATGGATATATCGAAGGATGAAGATTTCGGGTTTAAAGGACAACTTCTAGTTCCCTTTGCTAAGGGAGGTAAAGAAGCTGCAAAAATTTTAGTAGTTAATCCAAAGGATAAATCTACCCAAGAACTTATAGTAAACGTTAATGGAGGAGAGACACTTAAGAATCCGTCTCAATGTATATTCTCTCCAATTGGTGGACTTTATATACTAGAATCTACAAATGGAACAGTGTTAAAAATTGACAAGGAAAAGGCTGTAAATGAAGGTATATTACCTACAAGTGTACCTATTGAATATGTAATTTTATCAGGAACGATTATACTTTCACTAGTTATACTAATTTTCATAAAAATGGGCAAGAATAATAGTGAGAAAGAAAAACAACAGAAATAACATAATATAATGTTTTTCTTAATTACAACTTAACAATTATAGTTTAAAATAAAGATATAAAAAGAATAAGGAATGATAATTGATGAAAACTATAGAAAAATCATATTCTTTTGTTTTTAAAAACGTACTAAGAGCAGTTAATCCATTAAAGAAAAAGGTAATGACAACTGAATGTGAAGTACACCAGTTTATAAATAATCAAGCACTTCACATCCTTAGGAGCGACGGATTTGAAGAAGAATATGCCTTGTTTTCTAATTATATAGAAGATATTAATAGTGGGGGTATATGGGCTGACCAAGACTTTAAAAGTAGTAACCACTTTTATAATCCTTATAATTGCAAGGGTCTTTATGGAAATAGTAATGCTATGAGAGAGTGTATATTATACTATACTAAAGCTCTTAACTCTTATTTTAAAGGCAATATTAAGAATTCCATGTTTTATCTAGGGGCTGTAAACCATCTTATTCAGGATATGACAGTGCCTCAACACGTTAACCTAAAACTACTCGACAATCATAGAAAGTATGAGCTTTGGGTTATTGAGGAGTATACAAAGCACGATATATTTAAAAGTTATAATGATGGAATATACCTAGATACAATTAAAGAGTTTATAGATTTTAATAGTAAAAGTGCTATTAAAACATACGAAAGGCACGAAAATGAGCCTAATTCTTGTAAAAAGTTTTATAATATTACCTGTGTACAACTTGTAATTGCACAAAAGACAACAGCAGGAATTATGAAAAAGTTTCATAAAGACATTTTAAAAATAAAAAGAGATATAATAAATAGAGATAATATAATAAATAAAATCGGAACTAAATTGTAAATTGTTATATTGTAATAATAAGCATCCTTATTAGTTAAATAATTAAGGATGCTTTTTTTAATTTAGTGTTTTATGTATAATATTATTTAGGAGGGATGAAGAATGACAAAACTAACGTGGAAACCAGGAACAATGCTTTATCCAGTACCAGCTGTTATGATTAGCTGCAAAAATGAAGATGTTGATAATATAATTACTGTTGCATGGGCAGGAACTGTATGTACCAATCCTGCAATGGTATCGATATCAGTAAGACCTAGTAGATATTCTCATGAATTAATAAAGAAGTCAGGAGAATTTATTATTAATCTTCCAGGAGAGAATCTTGCATACCATACAGATTTTTGTGGTGTTAAATCTGGACGAGATATAGATAAATTTAAACACCTAAATCTTACTAAAAAAATGGGTACAAAGGTTAACGTGCCTATGATAGAGGAGTGTCCGGTAAATATAGAATGTAAGGTGAAAGATATTATAAGTCTTGGTTCACATGACATGTTTCTTGCAGAGGTTTTAGCTGTAAATGTTAATGAGAATTTATTAGATGAAAATGACAAATTAAATCTAGATAAAGCAAATCTTATCTGTTATAGTCACGGAGAATACTGTAAGGTGTCTAAACCACTTGGAAAGTTTGGATTTTCAGTAAAAAAACCAGACAAAAAGGGGAAGAAAAAATAGAGGAAGCTTCTCTTAAATGAAGAACCTATACCTTAAGTCTTATTTTGATTTGAGGTGGTATTAATGGCGAGAGTAACTATAAATTTAAGAGATTTTGAACTTAAAGGAAATATTTTAGATATTTCAGCTAAAGGAAGTTTTATAATTCCTGAAATGATTGAAACCTATAGGAAGGACAAAATAGACAAGGAATTTCTAGAATGTGAGGACGAAATTGCCTGCACAGCATCTGTCTATAATAGTGCTGTGGCTATTTTGTCCTTTAATTCTATTATGGGCAAAAAAAGACTAGAGAAAATACTAATAGATATAAAAAAGAGTTTGATAAAAGATGGCAAACTTGTTATATGCGATCTTAACATTGGAGCTTTTTCACTACCTAATGTATATACTATAATGTTAAAGCTACCAGGTGAAAAAATCATGAAAATGAAATATACACTTGGAATTAATCCATTTAGGCTTAAATTTAAGGATATAGTAGAATCCATAGAGAATGTTGGATTTCAAGTAGTGAAAAAAATAGTTGATAAGGGCGTGTATTATATAGAATGCGAGAAGGCACAGGAGGCTGAAAATGAGGGTAACGTTAGCGTCACTTAATTCGAAATATGTACACTCTAATCTTGCTATAAGATATATAAAAGCTTTTTCAACCTCATATAGTATTGATTTATATGAGGCCACTATAAATGAAAATGCAATGGATATAGCACTTAAAATATATGAGGCAAGGCCTGAGGTCATAGGTTTTTCTTGCTATATATGGAATGTTGAAAGTACATTAAAAGTATGTAGTACATTAAAAAGTCTTGATAAGAATATAAAAATTATTCTTGGGGGACCTGAGATTACACATAATCCATATATATATTTAGATAAATATGAATTTATTGACTATGTAATTGCAGGGGAAGGGGAAATATCATTTAACCTGCTTTTAAAGCATATTGATGGAAAAGTTGATATAGGAACAATTGAAGGTGTTTATTATAGAGATAATGGAAATATAAGAGGGAGAGAGCCGGTTATTATAGAGCCTCTTGATGTTCTTGAATTCCCATATAAAGATAAAAAAGATTTACCAAGTAATATTGTTTATTATGAGGCATCTAGAGGATGTCCATTTAGTTGCAAGTACTGTTTATCCTCTGTTATAAGAGGTATTAGATTATTTCCTATAGGAAGAGTTAAGGATGAACTTGAGTTTTTTATAGAAAATAATGTTAAGCTTGTTAAATTCGTAGACAGAACATTTAATGCTAATAAAAAATTCGCTATGGAGATTTGGAAGTTCCTAATAGAGAGAAAGGGAAATACAGTTTTTCATTTCGAAATTGCAGCAGATCTACTAGATGATGAAATGATTGAACTTTTAAATACAGCACCAAAGGGAATGTTTCAATTTGAAATAGGTGTGCAAAGTACAAACGATGAAATTCTTAAAAATATTAATAGAGTAATGGACTTTGACAAGGTTAAGAAGAATGTGGAAAAGGTAATTAAAGGGGACAAGATACATTGTCACTTAGATCTTATTGCAGGACTTCCAGGAGAGGATATAAAATCATTTAAGAATTCATTTAATAATTCTATGGAGATTATGCCACATGTTTTACAATTAGGATTTTTAAAAATTCTAAAGGGGTCACCAATGGAAAGAGAAGCAAAAAAGTATGATATGAAGTGGTGTAGCTATCCTCCATATCAAATACTTTCAACATCAACTATGTCATCAATGGATATTATAGAACTATTAGAGATAGAAAAGGTTTTTGAGAATTTCTATAATAGCCATATATTTAGAAGAACAATGTACTATGCACTTGAGAATATATATGATAAGTTTACTTTCTTTTGGGAGTTTAAAGAATATCTAAAGGAAAAGGGTTTCTTTACTAGAAGTCTAAATTTAAAGGACAAGTTTATGCTAATACATGAGTTTCTATCACAGGAATATGATGAAAGTGTTATAAGGGATTTACTGCTTCTAGATTTTCTACTTAATACTAAAAAATCAAGTCTTCCAGAATTTCTTATTAAAGAAAATGAAAAAGGACTACGTGAAAAATTGCATAACTCAGAAAAGGACCTTGAAAAGGCTTTCGGTAATTTTCAATATAAAAGACTCTTTGCTGCACAATCATCACTTAAGGTATGTAGTAAAGAAGGCTTATATACCTATGAAAATGGGGATTATGTGCTAGTAGTTAACTTTGACAGTGGAGATTATACTTATCTAAAGCAAGATTTAGGCTAAAGTCGAAAATTTAAGAAATATGAATAAAGCCTATTGACAACCTTCTTTTGTAGAATTATAATTTATTTAAAATTCAGTGATAACAAATAAATGGCAAAGACGGAGAAAAAGATATTCAGTATATTAACTACAGAGAGCTAACAATTTGCTGAAAGTTAGTGTTAATAGGAATATGAAATAATCACTCCTGAGCTTCCTGCTGAAATGTATAGTAAGCAAGGACGTATATCAGCGTTATATGATTAGGGTTCAAGGTGTATATATATAGGGGTGTATTCCTTCGACCTGATAAGAGGTAGATTTTGTCTACAACTAAGGTGGTACCGCGAAGATAGTCCTTCGTCCTTATAAATTTAAATTTATGAGGACGAAGGTTTTTTATTATTCAAATCTAGTGTAAAAATAAAAATAAAATGTATGGTGGTTATTATGGAAAAGGTAGTAAATGTTAATTTTAATCAAGGAATGGACAGCATGGTTAGAGTGCTAAATTACCTAAGAAGAAAAGAAATAGATGTAAAGTCCGTGAATATGGAAAAAGTTAATGGAAATGATATAACTGTTAGCATATCATTTCATGAATCAGTATCAGAGGACAAGATATTAAGTCACTTTAGAAAGCTATATGATGTGAAAGATATACAGATGATGTAAATTTATAAATTAATTAATAAGGGGGATAAAAATAATGAGAAGCGAACTAGCGAAAGCAGGAGTAACTAAAGCACCACATAGATCACTATTTAAGGCATCAGGACTAACTGATGAAGAAATACAAAAGCCATTAATAGGTATTGTAAACTCATTTAATGAAATTGTTCCAGGTCATGTAGAACTTAGACAAATAGCTGATTGCGTTAAAAGAGGAGTACTAATGGAAGGTGGAACACCACTTGAGTTCCCAGCGATTGCAGTATGTGATGGTATTGCAATGAACCATGAAGGAATGAAGTACTCACTAGTTAGTAGAGAGTTAATTGCAGACAGTATAGAAGTTGTAACTAAGGCTCACAGCCTAGACGGACTTGTTTTAATTCCAAGTTGTGATAAGGTTGTTCCGGGGATGCTTATGGCAGCTGCTAGACTTGATATACCATGTATCGTAGTAAGTGGAGGACCGATGTTAGCAGGTGATTTCAATGGAGAGGCAGTAGACCTTTCAACTGTTTTTGAAGCTGTTGGTAAGGTGTCAGCAGGAAGCATGACTGAAGCTGAACTTTGTGAACTTGAAAACTGTGCATGTCCTACATGTGGATCTTGTTCAGGTATGTTTACAGCGAATTCAATGGCTTGTATGACAGAAGTTCTTGGAATGGCACTTGATGGAAATGCAACAATTCCAGCTGTATTTGCAGAAAGAAAGAGACTAGCTAAGAAAACAGGAATGCAAATTATGAAGCTTGTTAATGAAAACATAACTGCAAGAGATATTATGACAGAGGATGCATTCCACAATGCATTATCAGTTGATATGGCACTAGGATGTTCTACAAATACAGTACTTCACTTAACAGCTATAGCAAATGAAGCAGGGGTTAATGTTGACCTTGATAGAATAAATGAAATCAGTAATAAAACTCCTAACCTATGTAAGTTAGCACCAGCAGGTCCTTACCATATGGAAGACCTTTATAAAGCTGGAGGAGTACTTGCTGTTGCAAAGGAACTTTCAAAGAAGGGTCTTTTAAAGCTTAACTCTACAACATGCACAGGACAAAGCATGGAAGAAGTACTTGAAGCTAAAAATAGAAAAGGTGATAAGGTTATTGCAGACATTGAAAAGCCATATGGAACAACAGGTGGTATAAAGGTTCTAAGAGGAAATGTAGCAATCGACGGAGCTGTTGTTAAGCAATCAGCTGTTGCACCAGAAATGCTTAAGGTAACAGCAAATGCAAAGGTTTATAATTCAGAAGAAGAATCAGTTGAAGCAATTCTAAATGGTGAAATAGTTGCAGGAGATGTTGTTGTTATAAGATATGAAGGGCCTAAAGGTGGACCTGGTATGAGAGAAATGTTAACTCCAACAGCTGCACTTGCAGGTAGAGGACTTGATAAGGCAGTATCTTTAATTACAGACGGTAGATTCTCAGGTGCTACAAGAGGAGCAGCTATAGGACACGTTTCACCGGAAGCTGCTGAAGGTGGAGTTATAGGTCTTGTTGAAAATGGAGATAAGATTGAAATAGATATACCAAATGGAGTATTAAACCTATTAGTAAGTGATGAAGAACTAGAAAATAGACGTAAGAATCAAGTTATCAAGAAAAAGGAACTTTCAGGGTACCTTAAAAAATATGCAAAGATAGTAAGCTCAGCATCTAAAGGCGCTATTTGCGATTAGGAGTGATGAAGATGAAAGGATCAGAATTACTTCTTAAGTGTTTGAAACATAATGGCGTTGATACTATATTTGGGTATCCAGGAGGTTCTGTAATACCTCTTTATGATGCTCTATATGAAGATAATCATTTTAATCATATTAGAACTGCACATGAGCAGGGAGCAACACATGCAGCTGATGGATATTCAAGAAGCACAGGGAAGGTGGGGGTTTGTATAGTAACCTCCGGCCCTGGAGCAACTAATACTGTTACAGGTATAGCTTCAGCTTATATGGACTCTGTTCCAATGGTAGTAATTACAGGTCAAGTTACTAGAGACCTTCTTGGACGTGATTCTTTTCAAGAGGTAGACATAACAGGAATAACTTTTTCCATTACTAAACATAGCTATATAGTAAGAGATGTTAAGGAACTTCCAGAGATTGTTGATAAGGCTTTTGAAATAGCTACTGAGGGAAGACCAGGACCTGTTCTTATAGATATACCAAAGGATATATTTACATCTATCATAGAGGATGATTTCCAGTATGAAGGTAATCCTTTATGTAAATGTGAAAGTTCTATTGATGAAGAAAAACTAGCTATGGTTATAGAGGCAATTAATAATAGTAAAAAACCTATGATCTACGCAGGTGGAGGAGTTAAAAAATCAGGAGTTAGCGAGATGTTAACTAAATTTGCTGAGAAAATTGACTCACCGGTAGTTAGTACTGTTATGGGACTTGGAGCTATTTCAAGAGAAAATCCACTATCACTTGGAATGGTTGGTATGCATGGTTTTAAAGAGAATAACTTAGCTGTTAGTAATTGTGACCTTTTAATAGGCATAGGAGCTAGATTTAGTGATAGAGTTATTGGAGATCCAAATAACTTTGCAACGAATGCTAAGGTTATTCATCTTGATATAGATTCAAGTGAGATAAGCAAGAACATAGAGTCTTCTATATCTGTTATAGGGGACCTTAGGGAAATGTTATCTAAGGTAATCAAAGGTGTAGATAAGAAGGACTGTTCTACTTGGAGAGAAGAAATAGAGAACAATAAAGATGAAAATAAAGTAGATGAAAATCAGTTCCATCCAACAAATATACTTAAGCTTTTCAATGAAAAGTTTAATAAAGATACATTTGTTGCAACAGATGTTGGACAACATCAAATGTGGACTGCACAGCATTGGAAATTTAATTTTCCAAATAGCTTTATTACAAGTGGTGGACTTGGGACAATGGGATTTGGACTTGGGGCTGCAATAGGTGCTAAGGCTGGAAATCCTGATAAAAAGGTAGTTTTGGTAACAGGAGACGGAAGTTTTAGAATGAACTGTAACGAGATGTTTACACTATCTAGATATAATCTGCCTGTAATAATACTACTTCTTAATAACTGTGCACTTGGAATGGTAAGACAGTGGCAAAGAATGTTCTTTAATGAAAGATTTTCACAAACAGATATGGATAATTGTGTAGACTATGTAAATCTATCTAAATCATTTGGAGTAGATGCATATAGTGCAGAGAGTATAGATGAACTTAAAGAGATACTGTCTAAGGATGAGGTATTTGAAGGACCAGTATTAATAGAATGTAAGATATGTAAGGATGAAAATGTATATCCAATAGTTCCTCCTGGAAAGGCCATAGAAAGCCCTATACTTAGCTGGGAGTAATTTGCAAATTAAAAGGTTTTAGGGGGTTTTTAGAATGAAATGTGAAGTCGTAGGATATGATGATACAGTTGAAGTCAGTTTTGAGGACGTATTAAAAGCGAAGAAAGTTTTAGATGGGGTTATTAATAATACTAAGCTTATTTACAGCATGGATTTTAGTAAGGAATATGGTAATGATATATACATTAAACCTGAAAACCTTCAAATAACAGGGTCATTTAAGATTAGAGGAGCTTATAATAAAGTTAATAGTTTAACTGATGAACAAAAGGATAGAGGACTAATAGCTTCTTCAGCAGGAAATCATGCACAGGGAGTTGCATATGCTGCAAATAAGCTTGGAATAAAGGCAACGATTGTAATGCCTAAAACTACACCTCTTGTAAAAGTTGAAGCTACAAAGAAGTTCGGTGCAAATGTTGTCTTAACTGGTGATTGCTATGACGAAGCATATGCAGAGGCTAAAAGACTAGAATCTGAAGAAGGATATACTTTCTTACATCCTTTTAATGATAGGGAAGTTATGGCAGGTCAAGGAACTGTAGCACTTGAAATACTAGAAGAGCTTAAAGATGTAGATATTATATTAGTTCCAATAGGTGGCGGGGGCCTTATAAGTGGAGTTGCTGTTGCTGCTAAGAGCATTAATAGTAATATTAAGGTTATAGGTGTTGAAGCTATAGGTGCTATGGCTATGAAAGAATCTGTTGATAAGGGTGAACTTATATCACTTTCAAAGGTAGATACAATAGCAGATGGAAGTGCGGTTAAGTGTCCAGGGGATAAAACATTTGAGGTTGTTAAAAAATACGTAGACGAAATAATTACAGTTAATGATTTTGAACTATCAGAAATGGTTTATACCCTTATGGAAAAGCATAAGATGGTTTGTGAGGCTACAGGTGCATTATCACTTGCAGCACTTAAAAAGCTTGATGTAACAGGGAAAAAGGTAGTATCAATTGTAAGTGGTGGAAATATTGATGTAGTAACGATTTCAGAACTACTTAACAGAGGTCTACTTTTCAAGGGAAGAATGTTCTGTTTCTCTGTTAAGCTTCAAGATACCCCAGGTGAGCTTTTAAGAATTGCTCAAATACTAGCAGATTGCAACGCTAATGTTATTAAGCTTGAGCATAACCAATTTAAAGCAATAGATAGATTAAGACAGGTATTACTTGAAATAACTGTTGAAACAAATGGACATGACCACATAAATGAGATTATAGCTTCACTTAATAAGCAAGGTTATAGTATAGATAAAATATATTAATATAAATATTTAAAGGTAGAGATTGACTGATCTCTACCTTTTTTATAAGAAAATAAAAAGAAGTTATCGAAAGAGATAACTTCTATCAGAAATGGAATGTATATGCTAAAGGGGTATTTAGCATAAATAAATAGTTTTATTCGTGGGAAATGTTTAAAACTATACTTTAATCATATCACTAATATATTAAGAAAGTATTTATTATATATTAAAAAAAAGTTGCAAGTGTAAAAGAAAAGTGTACAAAATGAACAAATGGAAAACATTAGCTTATAAGTTGATTGTAATTAGAAATTATTTTGTAGAAAAGTCTAGTTTAAATATATAAATATGTATTATTTTGTATAGGAATATACTATATGTAAACTTGATGATATTGTAATTTTCTATATAACTACGGAATGTGTGGAATTTTTACTTAGATATTGAGAGAATATATATAGAAAGATTTATGTTTGTAATTAACATAATTAAAATGCTACAGGGGGAAGAAATGTATAAAGTAGGAATTGATATAGGGTCTACATCTTGTAAGGTAATAGTTTTGAAGAATGAGGAAATAATTCATAAGATAATAAAGCCAACAGGCTGGAGTAGTGTTGAAACAGCAAACTCTGTTAAAGATGAACTTGAAGAGATGGGAATAAATAAGGATAATGCTTACTTTGTATCAACAGGATATGGAAGAGTAAGTGTTCCATTTGCAGATAAAAAGATAACAGAAATAACTTGTCATGGGGTAGGAGCAGCGCATATGTTTGGTGAAGACGGTGTTGTTCTTGATATAGGTGGACAAGATACTAAGGTTATTACTATAGAAGGTGGAAAGGTTCAAGACTTTCTAATGAATGATAAATGCTCAGCAGGAACAGGTAGATTCTTAGAGGTCATGGCAAATATCCTAGGCCTTGATATTATAGAGCTTTCTAGGCTTTCTATAGAAGGGGAAGGTACATTTATAAGTTCTATGTGTACTGTATTTGCAGAATCAGAGGTTATTAGTTTAATTGGTTCAGGAGCTAGGAAAGAAGATATAGCATTTGCAGTTATAGATTCTATAGCAAGCAAGGTTAAAACTATATGTCATAAACACAATAAGGTTAGTAAATATTTCTTAACAGGTGGACTGTGTGAGAATGTTTATTTTATAAAGCAGCTATCTAAGAAGCTTGATGCAGAGGTTGAAACATCACCTCTTGGTAGATTTGCAGGTGCACTTGGAGCAGCATTACTTGGGAAAGATAAATAATTTAGTTTGGGGGTTTTGATTATGGAAATGCCAAAGGAATTTGAAAGCTTTGCAGAAGCTAGAAAAAATAACTTTTTAAATGTTAAGGCTGCAAAGGATGCAGGGAAAAAAGTAGTAGGGACTTATTGTACTTATACTCCTTGGGAAATAATTGACGCAGCAGGGGCAATGCCTATAAGTGTATGTTCAGTAAGTGATGAAACAGTAGAGGATGCTGAAAAGCATCTGCCAAAGAATCTTTGTCCACTTATTAAGGCATCATATGGCTTTGCTATCACTGATAAGTGTCCTTTCATATATTTTGCTGACATGATTGTTGGGGAAACAACATGTGATGGAAAGAAAAAGATGTACGAGCTTCTAGGAGAAATAAAAAATGTACATGTAATGCAACTTCCACATAGACAAAATGACCCAGTTGCTTTAAGCCTATGGAAAGGTGAAATGATAAAGCTTAAGGAAAAGCTTGAAAAGGATTTTGGGGTAGTTATAACAGAAGAGGCTATAAAGAAATCTATAAAGGTTAAAAATGAACAAAGAAACCTTTTAAAAGAAATTTATAGTCTATCAAAGCTTGATCCGCCTCCAATATCAGGATATGAAATGCATAAGATATTTGATGCTACTAATTTCGTTGTAGATGTAGAGGCTAAAAATAATGAGCTAAGAGAAATGATTTCTGGCCTTCAAGAAGTTGCTGCAACTGGAAATAGTCCTGTATCAAAGGATTCAAAAAGAATACTTATAACAGGTTGCCCATCAGGTGGAGTAGCTGAAAAGGTAGTAAAAACAGTTGAAGAAGTTGGTGGAGTAGTTGTATGCTTTGAAAACTGTAGTGGAATTAAGGAAAAGTGTGTTAATGTAGATGAAACAAAGGATGTATATGATGCACTAGCTGAGAAGTATCTAAGCATTCCATGTTCTGTTATGTCACCTAATACAGGAAGAATGGAGCTTCTAGATGAATTAATTGAAGAATATAAGGTTGATGGAGTTATAGATATAACTCTTCAAGCATGTCATACATACGCTGTAGAAAGCTTTAGCGTAAAGAAAGTATGTAATGAAAATAAAGTTGGATTCATGAACCTTGAAACTAACTACTCATCATCAGATGTTGGACAAGTTAGAACAAGATTAGAAGCATTTATAGAAATGCTATAGTATTTTTAATTATGTAATAGTAAATACCACTTACAAACTAAATTTGTAAGTGGTATTTTAACTTTAAAATTATATATTTAAAAAATTAAATTGAAAACTATATCTTATCATGTGGATGATTTCCACACTCACTATGAAGCCCAAGAAGTATTCCTCTAGCATGATCTAGAACAGGTAACACTATTTCTAAGTGTTCCTTAACTGCTTTTTCACTTCCAGGAAGATTTATTATAATAGAGTTTCCACGTATACCAGCTTTAGCACGAGATAGCATAGCTTTTGGAGTAATCTTTAATGAATGATATCTCATGGCCTCAGGTATTCCAGGTGCTTCTCTTTCAATAACATCCAGTGTTGCCTCTGGTGTTACGTCACGCTTTGAGAATCCTGTTCCACCTGTTGTAAATATAAAATCAAGGTCAAGTGAGCTCATTCTTATAATTTCATTTGCTATTATGTCCCTTTCATCAGGTACAATGGTGTACTCAACAGTTTCACATCCAATAGTTTTTAGCATTTCTTTTATTGCAGGTCCTGAAGTATCCGTACGTAGTCCCTTTGAACCTTTATCACTTACTGTTATAACTCCTGCTTTCATAATTAGTCCTCCTTCTACAATTATGGTTTGTTTATAGGATATTTAGTATAATTAAAGTGTAAAAATGTAAAGAATATAGTTATACTTTAATTATAAAATAAAAAGATTGTCATTTTCTATAGATAAATGTTGTCCATATGCTTTATAAATATATGATTATTTGAGAAATTCATATATACTAATATTATAATTAGTATTTTGACGAAAAAATAATCAAAAATATAAAAGAATTTCGACAATATGATTATACCATAGAGAATATAGTGGAGGAGATTATGTTAAAAGTTATTTCTACCTACGAATTTGAAAAGTTAATTGAAAGTATAAGTGAAGTTGACTCTGAAGAGATAGATATACTAGATTCTCATGGAAGAGTTTTATCTGAAGATATAATATCGAATATCAATATACCAGGTTTTAGAAGATCAGCTGTAGATGGATATGCTGTAAAGTCTAGTAATACCTATATGTGTAGTGAAACTATGCCAGCAATTTTGTCGTTTAAAGAGAATATTGAGATAGGAAAAAAACCTAGTTTAGAATTAGCGGATATGGAGTGTAGTTACGTTCCTACAGGAGGAATGATTCCAGAAGGCGCAGACAGCGTTGTTATGCTTGAAGATGTTGAATTTTTAGGTGACGAAGCCCTTATAAATAAATCAGTATCGACACTTGAGAATGTTGTAGCTGAGGATGAAGACATTAAAAAGGGAAAAGAAGTAATATTAAAGGGCACAACAATAAATTCAACTCACATTGCTATTTTAATATCCCTTGGAATTACTAAGGTAAAGGTTAAAAGGCAAATTAAGGTTGGAATTATATCAACAGGTGATGAGCTTCTTAGTATAGAAGAGAATATAGAAATTCCAAAGATAAAGGATACAAACGGACCATTTCTTACATTTGCATCTAGAGAAGATGGATGTATATCTACACACTATGGAATATTAAAAGATGTTGAAGAGGGTATTTTAAGTGCTGTTAAAAAAGCCTTAAGTGAAAATGATATAGTGTTTTTATCCGGTGGAAGTTCAGCGGGAAATAAGGATTTTAGTGAAAAAACCATGTTAGCCCTTGGAGAGTTAATGTTCCATGGACTTGCAGTAAAGCCAGGAAAACCAACTCTTATGGCTAAATGTGAAGGTAATAAGTATATTGTAGGACTACCAGGACATCCACTTGCTTGCACAATTATTTATAAATTTGTTATTTCAAAATTAATAGATAAAATGTACGGAAGAAGGGCTAATAAAATAGAACAAACTTTAGAATTCGGAGAGAATTACCATAAGGCCCGTGGGCGTGAGGAATATCTTACTGTAACTATTAAAGATGGTATAGCTTATCCTATACATGCTAAATCTTCTGCAATGAGTGTTATGGCTAAATGTGATGGAATAGTTAAAATAGATAGAGATGTTGAAGGATTACAAAAAGGTGACAAAGTAAAGGTTATGAGGTGATAATATGAAGTTATATTTAAATAATACACCCCTAGATGAAGCTATTGAAATAACTAGGGAGGTATGTAGTAAAATTGTTTTAGAAAGTGAGATAGTAGATACTGTTGATGCGCTTTCAAGAATAACTTATAAGGCACATTATGCGAAAATATCCTCACCTCACTTTACAGCAGCAGCAATGGATGGAATAGCTACGCGTTTTGAGTATACATTAAATGCGGATACAAATAATCCAGTTACTTTAAGAGAAGATATGTTTGAGGTTGTTGATACAGGAGACCCGATTAATGAACCATTTGATTGTGTAATAATGAAGGAAGACTTAGTTGAGGATTCTGATGGATATGTTGTTAGGAAGTCCCATGTACCATATCAAAATGTAAGACCTATTGGGGAGGATATTCAATTTGGAGAGATGATAGTACCTAAAAAGAGAAAAATCACTCCACTTGATATATCATCACTACTTGCTTCAAAGATTACAAAAGTTGAGGTATATAAAAACCTTAAAGTTGGGATTATTCCAACAGGTGATGAGATAATAGATTCAAGTAGGGACAATATTCCTTCTAAAGGTGAACTACTAGATTTTAATTCTTGGACGTTTAAAGCGTTAGTTGAATCATATGGGGTTCAGGGAATTCGTTATGACGTTGTAAAGGATAATAAGGATGACCTTAAAGCAGCAGTTATGAAAGCAACTGAGGAATGTGATATGGTTATATTAAATGCAGGATCTTCTAAGGGTAGAGGTGATTATGCTGGAAGTATAATTGAGGATTGTGGAGAGAAGTTCTTCCATGGTATTTCAATTAAACCAGGGAAGCCAGCGAGTCTAGGAATTATTAATGATACACCTATTTTTGGGGTTCCAGGATATCCTGTTTCAGCATTTTTCGTAATAGAAAGCCTTGTAAAAGAAGGTATTAATTCTGCTTTAAATAATATTACAAATATTATAAAGAAAAATCCTAAAATTGATGCATATCTTTCAAGAAAGGTAGTATCTTCACTTAAAAATGATGAGTATATAAGAGTGAAACTTGGTAAGGTTGATGAAAAGGTTATAGCTATACCTGTAGGAAAAGGTGCAGGAACTACAATGTCACTTACCAATGCTGATGGATACTTTATAATTCCAAAGGATGTAGAGGGACTTAAAGCTTCAAGTAAGGTAAATATTAACCTTTTAAGAGAGGACTTTAATCCAGATAATACCCTTGTATCAATTGGGAGTCATGATATTGCTATGGATATTATAGCAGATTACTTTAAAGACTATGGTCTAAACTTTAGTTCAACTCATACAGGAAGTATGGGAGGGATTATGGCATTAAAAAGAGGTGAAACTCACATAGCACCAAGTCATCTACTAGGTGAAAATGGAGTTTATAATATAGAATACTGTGAAAAATATCTTGGAAAATGTGTAATTATAAAATTTTTAAAACGTATTCAAGGATTTATTGTCGAAAAGGGAAATCCTCTAAACATTAGAGATTTCAAGGACTTAGAGAGAGTAAACTTTGTCAACAGACAAAAAGGATCAGGAACTAGAATGCTTCTTGACTACAATATAGAAAAATTCGATGTTAACAAATCACGAATTAAGGGTTATGATAGAGAGGAGATAACCCATCTTTCTGTAGCTGCACAGATTAAAGGTGGTAGTGCAGATTGTGGACTTGGGGTACTCGCTGCAGCAAATATGATGGGATTAGATTTTATTCCCGTTTGTAGTGAAGATTATGATATTATATTAAATAGAGAGATGCTCGAAGATTGTAGAATAAAAACTTTTCTAGAGATAATAACATCAAAGGATTTTAAGGAGAGGTTAAATAAAATTGGTGGTTATGATCTTACAAATGCTGGAGAGGTAGTTGTTTTAGGAGGATAAAATATGCGAGATAACTACAATAGGGATATTGATTATGTTAGAATATCCCTTACGGAAAAATGTAATTTAAAGTGTATTTATTGTATGCCAGAGGGATATGTTCCAAGGGGAGAAGAAGAGATTACAAGAGAAGATGTAAATAAGATATTAGTAACTTTGGCATCAATGGGGATAAAAAAGGTAAGGTTTACAGGTGGAGAACCATTAGTTAGAAATGATATCGTTGATATTATAAAAGATACTAAAAAAATACCTGGAATAAAGGATATAGCAATTACTACTAACGCAGTTTTACTTGATAAAAAAATTTATGACTTAAAGGAAGCAGGACTTACAAGAATAAATATTAGCCTTGATTCACTTAAACCTGAAACTTTTAAGAATATTACAGGTGGAAATGTGGAAGGGATACTTAATGGTATAAAAAAGGCAGTAGAACTAGGAATTTTTGTAAAGCTTAATATGCTTCCTATAAAAGGATATAATGATAATGAGATTGAAGATTTTATAAATTTAACTAAGGATATGCCTATAGATGTAAGGTTTATTGAGCTTATGCCAATGGGTCCTGCAAAGGACTTTAGGGGTATAAAGTCAGATGACATTAAAGATATAATTGTAAAAATGGGTAAGGATTATACTGAAATAGAAAATGAAGGTACTGGACCTGCTATACTTTTTAAATTAGAGGGGCACAAAGGTAGAGTTGGATTTATATCACCTATGTCACATAAATTCTGTCATCTTTGTAACAGAATTAGAATAACAAGTGATAAAAAACTTAAAACTTGTCTTCATAATCTAGGTGAAGTTGATCTTGGACCATTTATAAATGATTCAGATGCTCTTAAAGAAGTACTAAATCAAGGTATACTGAAAAAATATGAAAAACATACACTTGATACAGATAATATAAGTAAAAGTGGAAGAGAAATGGTAAGAATAGGAGGATAACCTATGGAATTTACTCACTTTAATAAAGAGGGTCGAGCTAAAATGGTTGATGTTGGTGAAAAAGATGACACAAGCAGAGTAGCTGTGGCTTCTTGCTACATTGAAATGAAAAAAGAAACATTAAATGCTATAATAGAAGGACAGATAAAAAAGGGAGATGTACTAGCAGTTGCTCAAGTTGGGGGAATAATGGCTAGTAAAAAAACATCAGATCTTATACCAATGTGTCATAATATCTTTCTTACAGGATGTAATATAGAATTTGAAATAGATAAGGATAGCAGTAGAATTCATATTACAGCTGAAGTTAAAACAACAGGAAAAACAGGTGTTGAAATGGAGGCATTAACAGCTGCTTCAACAACTGCATTAACAATATATGATATGTGTAAAGCTATAGATAGAGAAATGATAATAGGTGACATTAAGCTTCTTGAGAAAAAGGGAGGCAAATCAGGACATTTTATTAGGAGGGATTAGCATTGGCTAAAGTAGTTGCAGTTAATATTAGTGAAAGAAAAGGTGTTGTAAAAAAACCAGTAGATCAAATTAAGTTAATAGAGGAACATGGTATCGAATCAGATGCACATGCAGGAAAATGGCATAGACAAGTTAGTTTTCTAGCTGTTGAAAGTATTGATAAAATGAAAAAGCAAGGTATTGACCATCTTGATTATGGTGTATTTGCTGAAAATATAACAACTGAAGGAATAGAACTTTATACACTACCTGTTGGAACAAAGCTTAAGGTAGGGGAAACTTTATTAGAAATAACACAAATAGGAAAAGAATGCCATCATGGTTGTGAAATTAGACAGCTTGTAGGTGATTGTGTAATGCCTAGAGAAGGTATTTTTGGAATAGTTCTAAAAGGTGGAATCGTTAAGGCAGATGACGAAATAACTATAGTGGAATAATTTTTTCATATAATATATTTGAAAGTGTTAAAGAACTTCTATTAAAAATAGAGGTTCTTTAATCATGTAAAGAATTATATGAAATTTTTACTATAAGCCCTTAGAAGTGACAGATTATATATTAAAAGGTGTATAATCCACCTGTTCCAATGAAAAAAGTAGTAAATTTAATATATATTAATTAATTTTTATATATTTGTGATTATATTCAGTTAAGTTGTACTATGTGGTTAATTTGACGAAGTATTTCAGCCACTATATAATATAACCTGTGTAGTATTACATAGTGTTGCAATGTTTAGGGGGCATATTGTTATGAAGGAGTTTAGCTCAAATGATGATAAATACTCATTAAGAGGAAGAGTATATAATAGAGTAAGAGAAAGTATTCTAGATGGAACATATAAGTCAGGAGAAAATCTTATTGAAATGAGACTTGCACAGGAGTTGAATGTTAGCAGAACCCCTGTACGTGAAGCTATTAGGCAGTTAGAACTTGAAGGGCTTGTAGAAAGTATACCTAACAAAGGTGTTATTGTTAAGGGTATAACTCAAAAGGATATGAAGGATATATATAAAATTAGACTTCTTCTAGAAGGACTTGCTGCTAAATGGTCAGTTAATGAAATATCAGATGAAAGTATAAAAGAGCTTCAGGAAACATTTGAATTAATGGAATTTTACACTAACAAAGGCGATATAGAGAATATAGAAAGACTTAATACGAAATTTCACCAAATAATATATGAATCAACAAAAAGTAATGTGTTACTCCACATATTAAAGGATTTTCAAGTGTATGTAAAGCTTGCTAGACATGAGTCACTTGCCATACCAGGAAGAATGAAAGAGTCTTTAAAGGAACATAGTGAAATTTTAGATGCAATTAAGAATAGAGATTATGTACAAGCTGAAAGATATTTAACAAATCACGTTGAAAATTCAAGTAAAAACGTACTGAAATAGAAACAACCATAGGATGACCTATGGTTGTTTTTTTATGCTTTTATATTCATTAACTATTATCTCTAAGAAATCTTTATCATACTTAAGTGGACTTACTGTTTGAAATGATAAATTTTCATATTTTTCTATTGCTTTTGGTATAGAATATTTTTCAACAATTCCATTATTAAAGTCTAAAAGATTTATAATTAATACATTTTTGGCATCTTCCTCAATTGACTCAGTTAAAAGTTTTAGTCCATGTTCTACATTGTCACTAATAAAAACTGAATTTTCATCAACTCCTAAGCTTTGTAATTCGGTTTTTAAATTAAGACCCAGATTATCCTTATCTAATAACAACACTCCATTGAACTTGGACATATCATTTGGTATGTCTCTTAATAAAAATGATGGTTTTAGATTTTTTAGTATAGGAGTTGAAATATTTATATCAATGTTATTTATTTTTAAACTGTCTTTAATTGCAGTAATGTTTCTAGTTGCATAGGGATCCTTTGAAAAATTAAGAATAGTAATATCCTTACATCCATCATTTAAAGAGGAATTAATAGATTCTTTAAGGCTTGGAGTATAGTTTGCATAGGATAAATAAAAATAGTGAGGACCATTTTTAAGAAGTGATTCACTAAAAAGTTTTGATATTTTAATAATGTCCATATTTTTTTTACTTATCTCAATACTTTCATATGATTTTTTTATTTTAAAGCTTTCTATAGGTTTAATTAAATATGGTTTGTTTGATAGAATAGAACCTGAAAAATAGGGCATATACTTCTCCATTTCACCATCTGCATAAAGAATAACCGCTTTTTTATTACTTGAGAGATTATTAATATTTATATCAGAAAGTTCTATTTTTTTAGGCTTAAATACTATAAAGGATACTGTTAAGTAGGCTAAGATTGCTATAAAAGGTAAAGAAATTAATATGTATTTAGATGGTTTTTTTATATATTTTTTTAGAAAAAATACTAGTACTATCCCAATTGTAGGTAGTAATAGTAATATAAAATAATATTCGCTTGGGGCAATTAAAGTAAGTGCAGTAAAGGCACCAAGTAGAATTGATAAAAGTATATAAATCAAATAAAGACCTCCTAAAATTTACTTCTTTATTATATATGATTTTACATATTAAATAATGAAAAATTTATAAAGGTATTTGATTTCTTCTTAATAAATCATAAATAGGGTATAATATAAACAGACTTTTTAAATATTAATTAGGAGTGATATAAATGAAAAAAGATATGATTTTAAGCGTTCTTGAAGCAGAGGGTTTAAGTGAATTTGATGAAATAGAATATAAAAAGGATTTTTTGGTAGTTGATTCTTACTACGTATTTGATAAAGCGGAAATAGAAGCTGCTATAAGCTTTGCAAATGATAATTATAAAGCGGAAAAAGACGATACATGGTATGAAGAATATTATTTTCCATATCTTTATGATATAGCAGGAGATAACATCCAAGAAGTACTTGAAGAACTATCTGAGGATGAAGGAGTAAATGCACAGTTGACTATTTGTGAAATGGATATAAGAAGTAGTGATAGATGTGAATTACTTATAGTTGTATCAAATAATGATTTTGACATGGATAAAGTATTAGAGGATATAGAAAAATAATAAATAAATTTTTACTTTAGGTTTAAGGAGGATAAAATGAAGGCATTAATTTTTACAGGAAATACAAGAAAGCACGGAAAAACAGAAAAGTTATTAAAAAGTTTTGTTGATGGATTAAAGGATTCAGGATGCAGTGTTGAAATTATTGATGCAGTTAAAACAAGAGTAAGCCCATGTACTGGGTGTCTTTCATGTGAGAAAACGGGACAGTGTGTAATTAAGGATGAAATGCAGGAGATATACAATAAAGTAGAAGAAAGTGATATATTAGTTCTTGCATCACCTGTTTATTTTGCATCTGTTACTGCACAGTTAAAGACAATGATAGATAGATTTCAAGCTCTTTTTAGTAGAAGATATATACTAAAAACTAATACTGAAACTAAAAGAAAAGGGTATTTAGTATTTACAGCAGGTCTTACAAATCCAAAGGAAATAGTAGCCATGGAAGTTCTGGCAAAGTTTTTTATGCTTTCATGTAATTCTACATTAGAAGAAATGATATATGCTATGAATACTGACCATGAAGAAATAGCAGAGGAAAAGTTTAAAGAAGCCTATGAGATAGGTAAAAAAGCAGGTACTAAATAAAGTATTATATTTCTACATTAATTTACATATTATTGATTTACAAGGAATAGTTATAAAACTACTTAAAAGTTTCTAGTTTAATAATTTCACTTTTGCATAAAATAAGACTGCACAAACAATAAGGTGAAGTGTTTTTTATGAAGTTAACAAGAGGAATTATGGCTGGAGTTATGTTAGGTGCAGCTGCTGCAGGAATTATGGCTACACCGATGATGAGAACTAGAACAAGAAGAAGAATTGTTAGAACAAGTAGAAGAATGATGAATTCAGCGGGTAGAGCAGTAGGAGATATTGTAGACATTATGAGATAGTCATATTTATTTTGCAATAATGCAGGTTAATATTAACCTGCATTATTTTTATTTCAAAAAAATTACCAGTATTACACTTTAAAGCCTATTTAGACAAAAATAATCAGACGATAAGAAACTAAATGTACAATATATTCGTTAAAATAAAGGAATGAGACAAAGTGGAAATATTATCATTAGGAAGTAAGGTTAAAATTAAGCGGAAAGAAAAAAACATGAAACTAAAAGATTTAGCGGGAGATAGAATTACACCTGGTCAAATAAGTTTAATTGAAACAGGCAAATCTAATCCAAGTGATGATCTTTTAAAGTACTTAGCAGACAAACTAGATACAACGGTTGAATACTTTCTAGAAAGTGAAACAAAGCAAGCAGAAGATGTTTGTAGGTTTTATTCTGATATAGTTGAAAGTTCTCTACAATGTGAAAATTATTTAAGAGCAGAGGAAAACATTGAAAAAGGTTTACACTATGCTATTGAATATAAGGTTGAATCATATCAAGGAATATTTAATTATCAAAAGTCCAACTTAAGCTTACTAAGAGAAGATTATAACAATGCACAAAAGTATGCACTATCAGCACTGGTAATATTCTTGAAAGTTTCCCATGACCCTGATATTATAAAAACCTTTATACTACTTGGAGAATTAGCAATAAAAGTTAAAGAATATAATCTAGCGTATAATTATTATAAGGAAGCAGAAACTAGTTATAATAAATCTGATAGTTCAGATAAACTTCTTAGAATAAAAATTTATTATAAGATAGCAAGATGTTTAAGTAAGTTGTCTGAGCATAGTAAAGCAATAGATTATGCTTTAATGGTTGAAAAGGAAGTTAAAGAACTTGAAGACTACAAAATTTATGCAGATACCTTAATGATTCTTGCAATAGCATTCTGGGAAAGAGGAGAAAAGGAAAAGGCATTAGAGTATGCTGAAAAAGCAAAGTCTATATGCTCTCAAAATAGAGACCTTATATTCATTGCAAATGTTGAGGAAGATGTAGGGGAATTTTTGATTAATTCACTTAATGTAGAGGATGGTCTTGAACACCTTAAAAGGGCATTAGAAATTAAAAATAGTATTAAGGGAGAAAAGACAGAGGAAACAATCATTAAGATGACAAGTGGATTGATAGAGTGCAGAAAGTACACTGAGGCATTAGACTTAATAGATCATCTAGAAGAGAAGTATGATTTAAATTCTCAAACAAAAATTAAAGTATTTGAATATAAATATAGAATATACAAAGAAATAAACGAAACATCTAAAAGTGAAGAGCAAATACTTAATCTAATTAAGTTCCTTGAATTAGTTGATGAAAAGGAGAAGTTAGTTCATTATTATATGTTAATAGCAAGCTTTTACAATGAAATTGAAGAGGATAAGCTAGCACTTAAGTTTTTTCAAAAGGCTTTTGAAGTTAAAAAAAATCAATATAGTATATAATAAAAAAGAGGCCTTAAAGTATACAGGAATAATACCTATGTCTTTTTAGGCCTTAAAAGTTTTACATTTAGTTTTAGGGTTTAGTGTAAATACACCAGAAACTTTAATTGAGAAAAAATTTAAAACACTTTAAACTTTCAATGCTATTATACAATATTCGACAATTTTATACAAGAATTTATTTAGAGTGCTTCCTTTGAACTAATTTCTCAATAAAAGCAACAGCTTCATACATAAGATATGCAAGAATAGAAAGTATTAGTATACTCATCATAACCATATCAAGTTGGGATACTTGTCCTCCAAAGGTTATTAGAAATCCAAGTCCTTCTTTTCCAGCTATAAACTCTCCAACAATAACACCAACCCATGAAAGTCCAACGTTAATTTTAAGTGCAGATATCATGGTAGGAAAACTTGCAGGAAGTATTACGTATTTTAGTGTTTGATATTTTGATGCACCAAATGTTTTAAGAAGAGTAATTTTATCTTTGTCAACTTCTTGAAATCCTGATAAAACAGATATAATTGTTACAACTAAGGAGATTGTAAGAGCAATAATTATTATTGCTGTAGTACCATTGCCTATCCAAAATATAATAATAGGTCCAAGAGCAATCTTTGGAAGAGCATTTAATACAACTAGATATGGGTCTAAAACTTTACAGGTAAAATCAGACCACCAAAGTACAATAGCGACGGCGATACCTACAATGGTACCAAAAACGAATCCCACTATAGTTTCATATAAAGTTATCCATATATGATGAAATAGGGTTCCATCATTGTAAAAGTTAGCCATAGTTTTAATTACCTTAGTAGGTTGACTTACAAGAAATGGGTCAATGATTTTGTAAGTTGCAAGAACTTCCCATAGTACGAAAAATAAAACTAAAATTGTAATCTGGGTAAAAAGTATTAACCTTTTTTTAAATTTAACCTTTCTTACATATTCTATATGCTCATCAGAATATGTTGACATGTTAAGAGCATATTTATTCTTTGAATTATCATACATGAATATCCAGCTCCCTCCATATAGCATTAAAATATTCCTTGAATTCAGGAGCCTCTCTAGAAGAAAGGGGAGTTTTGTTTTCTATAGAAAATTTAATTTCATATATATTCTTTACACTTGCAGGTCTCTTTGAAAGAACGATAACTCTATCAGACATACTTACTGCTTCAGAAATATCATGTGTAACCATAATAGAAGTTTTCTTTTCTTCCTTTATAATTTTATAAATTTCATTGGATACTGAAAGTCTTGTTTGGTAATCAATTGCAGAAAATGGTTCATCAAGTAAAAGAAGCTTAGGATCAAGTGCAAGTGTTCTAATTAACGCAGCCCTTTGTCTCATGCCACCTGAAAGTTGACTAGGATAATAATCTTTAAATCCTGCAAGACCATACTTAAGAAGCATTTGATTTATTTTATCTAGGTTTTCAAAGGTTACTGAATTCTGCACCTCAAGGCCTAGTTTAATGTTTTGATAAATAGTTCTCCATTCAAATAGGTGGTCTTTTTGAAGCATATATCCTATTTTATTATTTGGTGAAGGGATTATACTTTTACCGTCAAGAATTATTTCACCACTAGAAATAGGAACAAGTCCTGCAATTGCAGAAAGAACAGTTGATTTGCCACAGCCAGATGGTCCTACAATACTTATAAATTCACCATCTCTTATATTTAGATTTAGATTTTTTACTGCTTCCGTTTCCCCATCAAGTGTGTGATAAGTTATACAAAGATCTTTAATTTGTAGTTTGTCCATTATATCCCCCCCTGTATCATAAGTTATATTATTTTATAGATTTTACTGTCTTATTAGCAAACTCATTTGTTGATATTTTTTCTATTGGTGGACGCTTTTTAATTAAATCTTTATTATAACCTTCAATAATATTCATAAGATTATTTAATCCATCACTACTCACATTAGGTGTTTTAGAGAATGCATTTATTTCCTTATATCTATCAATAATTTTAGATAGAACTTCTATGTCAGACCCTGGGAAGAAGTCTATTATTGATTTTGCAACATCCTTAGAAGGCGTTTTTTCCACCCAAAGTTGTCCTTTATAAATAGCGTTTGTAAATCCTTGTATTGTATCTTTATTAGACTTTATATATTCATTAGTTGTAAAAAAACTAGTATAGGCAATATCTCCAGCATCTTTACCAATTGAAGCTACTGTAGTGCCTACCTTTTCTTTTTCAAGTAAACTTCCTGTAGGTTCAAAAGCTGCAATATAGTCACCTGTACCTGATTTAAAAGCACCAGCTGTTGCATTAAATGCAAGATTAGTGATTATTTTAACATCCTTAGCTGGATTGATTCCATTTTTCTTAAGAACATGTTCAAGAGCCATTTGAGGAACACCACCAGGTCTTCCACCTATAATTGTTTTACCTTTAACATTATTCCAGTTAAAGTTTTTATCATTTCTTGCAACTAAAAATGAACCATCTTTCTGTGTTAGTTGTGCAAATACAACTCCATGATCCTCTCTTCCTTGATTATAAAGGTATATTATTTGTTCTGGTCCTGAAAATCCTATATCAGCATTTTTAGATAAAACCTGCTGTGCAGTTTTATCTGCTCCCTGAGCTGTTGAGAGTTCAATTTTTATCCCTTCTTCCTTAAAGAAGCCTTGATTAATAGCAGCATACATAGGTGCATAGAATATTGAACGAACAACCTCACTAAGTCTTACTGTCTTTAAATCTGTTTGGGGCTCTTTCTTCTTAGTACATGACACAAGGAAAGAAAATGAAAAAACTATTACTACCATAAAAGAAATAGTTTTAAAAAATCTTTTCATAAATAAACCTCCTAAAAATTAAAAAAGATTAATTTATAATATGAACAAGTTATGTAATCTGTTACAGTAAAGTTTTATATAAACTTTAAGTAACCTAGTGGTAGTTGACAAATTATATCAAAATATTATAATAGATTATGACTATGAAATATTGATTATTATTGAATTTTATATGTATAGCTATGATGAAGAGGAGTAAAAGGTTAACGCTTTAAGAGAGAGGTGTCCCTAGGCTGAGAGATACTTTAAGATAGTTTGCCTTTGAAGGTAGCTTCAGAGCTTTTCGCTTGAATTTTAGTAGAGTGAAACGGTTTTTCCGTTATAAATATTAAAGTGCTAATTAGCAGTTTACTTGCTAATTAGAATTAAGGTGGTAACGCGGCTTTTCGTCCTTATATAGGGTGAAGGGCCTTTTTTATTTTGAAATATTAAACACTTAGGAGGATTAACATGGAAGATAATTTAAAGATAGCTAAAAATTATAATCCAAAGGAATTTGAAGACAGATTATATGAAACTTGGATTAATAAAAAGTATTTTACTCCAGAGGTTGATGAAAGTAAGAAGCCTTATACTATAATGATGCCACCTCCAAATATAACAGGACATCTACACATGGGGCATGCATTAGACAATACTCTTCAAGATATTCTAATTAGATGGAAGAGAATGAGCGGATATGAGGCGCTATGGCTTCCAGGAACAGACCATGCAAGTATAGCAACTGAAGTTAAAGTTGAAAATGAACTTATATCTCAAGGGTATGATAAGAAAGAAATGGGTAGAGAAGCATTCCTTGAAAAGGTTTGGGAATGGTCAGATAAATATAGAGCTAGAATTAAGGGTCAGTTAACGAAGCTTGGAGTATCAGCTGACTGGACTCGTGAAAGCTTTACAATGGATGAAAACCTTAATAAGGCAGTTAGAGAAGTATTCGTAAGACTATATAATAAGGGTCTTATATATCAAGGAAATAGAATAATTAACTGGTGTCCAAAATGTATGACTGCTATTTCAGATGCTGAAATAGAGTATAGTGAAAAAGCAGGACATTTCTGGCATATAAAATATCCTGTAAAGGATAGTAATGAGGAATTCATTATAGCAACTACAAGACCAGAAACAATGCTAGGAGACGTTGCAGTTGCAGTAAATCCAGAAGATGATAGATATAAACACCTTATAGGAAAGACTTTAATTCTTCCACTTGTTAATAAGGAAATTCCAATTATAGCAGATGATTATGTTGATAAGGAATTTGGTACAGGATGTGTTAAAATAACTCCTGCACATGATCCTAATGACTTTGCAGTAGGGGAGAGACATAACCTTCCTAAGATTGTTGTTATGAATGAAGATGGAACTATGAATTCCCTTGCTGGTAAATATGAGGGAATGGATAGATACGATGCAAGACGTGAAATTGTTAAAGACCTTGAGGAAATGGGATTCTTAGTTAAGATAGAAGACCATACTCATAATGTTGGAACACATGATAGATGCTCTACTGTAGTTGAGCCACTTTTATCAAAGCAATGGTTCGTAAAAATGCAGCCATTAGCAGATCCTGCAATTGATGCTGTAAGAAGTGGAAAGGTTAACTTTGTTCCAGATAGATTCTCAAAGATATACTTTAACTGGATGGAAAATATTCAAGACTGGTGTATATCAAGACAGCTTTGGTGGGGACATAGAATTCCAGTTTGGTACTGTAAAGATTGCAATGAGCTAACTGTACAAAATGAAACTCCAGATAAGTGCTCAAAATGTGGAAGCCAAAACATTGAACAGGATAATGACGTTTTAGATACATGGTTCTCATCAGCGCTATGGCCTTTCTCAACGTTAGGTTGGCCAGATAAAACAGAAGACTTAAAATACTTCTATCCAACAAACACACTAGTTACTGGATATGATATCATATTCTTCTGGGTAGCTAGAATGGTATTCTCAGGAATAGAACAACTAGGAGAAATCCCATTTGAACATGTGTTAGTTCATGGACTTGTTCGTGACTCTGAGGGTAGAAAAATGAGTAAGTCTCTAGGTAACGGTATTGACCCACTTGAAATAATAGATGAGTATGGTGCAGATGCCTTAAGATTTACGCTTGCTACAGGTAACTCACCTGGAAATGATATGAGATTCTACATGGAAAGAGTAGAAGCTTCAAGAAATTTTGCAAATAAGATATGGAATGCTTCAAGATTCGTTCTTATGAATATTGATGAATCTATTGTAGAAGAATATAAAGACAATGCAAAGGACTTTAGAAATTCAGCTGATAAGTGGATATTAAGTAAGTTTAATACTGTCGTTCGTGAAGTAGAAGAAAACCTTGAAAAGTTTGAAATAGGAATAGCTGCAGGAAAGGTAAATGACTTTATATGGTCAGAGCTTTGTGACTGGTATATAGAACTTGTTAAGCCAAGACTATATGGAGAAGAAAGAAGCACAAAGGCCGCTGTATATGATACTATAATGCATGTATTAAAGGGTAGCTTAAAGCTTCTACATCCATTTATGCCATTTATAACTGAAGAAATATATACGAACATAACAAATGAAGAAACAATAACAACATCTCAGTGGCCAGTTTACTCAGATGATTTAACATTTACAGATGATGTTAAGGCTATGGAATATGTAATTAGTGCAATTAAGGTACTTAGAAATGTTAGAGCAGAAATGAATGTTCCAAACTCAAGAAAAGCAAGTATAATGGTAATTCCATCAAGTGATGAAGCAAAAAATGCATTTGAAGAAGGAAAAGCTTACTTCGAAAAACTAGCTTCTGCATCAGAGGTTGTATTTATAGCTAAATCAGAAGTTCCAAATGATGCAGTATCAGCTATTATAGAAGGTGGAGAACTTTATATGCCACTTGATGATTTAGTAGATAAGGAAAAAGAAATAGAAAGACTTACTAAGGAAAAAGAAAAACTTGAAAAGGAAGTTGAAAGAGTTAATAAGAAGCTTTCAAATCAAGGTTTCGTAAGTAAGGCACCAGAAGCAGTTATTGCTGAGGAAAAAGATAAACAAAAGAAATATCAAGAAATGCTAGATAAAGTTTTAGAAAGACTTAACAGCTACAGGGGGTAATTAAATGAATTACAACGAAGCACTTAAATATGTTGAAAGCATAGGAAAGTTTGGTATAAACCTTGGAATGAAAAGAATAGAAAGATTTTGTGAGATTCTTGGAAGTCCAGAGAAGAAGCTAAAGGTTATTCATGTAGGTGGAACAAATGGTAAAGGTTCTACAACTACATTTATATCTAAGATTCTTGAAAATGCAGGATATAGAGTTGGTGTATACACATCTCCTTATATTGAAAGATTTACAGAAAGAATTAGAGTTAATAAGGAAGAAATACCAGAGAGCGAAGTTGCAAGGCTTGTAACTGAAATTGTACCTCACGTAGAAACTCTTGTTAAGGAAGGCTTAGACCATCCAACAGAATTCGAAGTTATAACAGCGGTTGCATTTAAATATTTTGAGGAACAAAATGTTGATTTTGTAGTACTTGAAGTAGGCCTTGGTGGAAGATTCGATGCTACAAATGTTGTAGACCCAGTTCTTGAAGTATTAACTACGATAAGTCTTGACCATGTTAATGTACTTGGAGATGATATAGCTAAAATAGCATATGAAAAAGCAGGTATTATTAAAAAGGATAAGCCACTTGTGCTTTATCCACAGGAAGCATCTGCTGAAAAGGTAATTTTAGATATTGCATCAGAAATGAATGCTAAAATCTACAAGGTAGAGGATGTAGCACATGAAATAGTTGCTGAAAATGTTGATGGCACAGAATATAATCTAAGTGGTTCTATTGATTATAAGGGAATAAAAATAGCAATGCTTGGTCATCACCAAGTTATGAACACTAAAACAGCAATTCTAGCTATAGAGGCTCTTCGTGACCTTGGATATGAAATATCAAAGGAATCTATATATGAAGGTCTAGGAGAGGCAAGATGGCCAGCTAGATTTGAAGTGCTTACAAAGGATCCTATAATTGTTCTTGATGGAGGACATAATGTTCAAGGTATTGAAGCATTGGTAGATTCTATTAATAAGTATTTCCCTGGTAAAAAGATTAAGATAACCTGTGGAATGCTTTCAGATAAGGATTACAATAAGATGATAGCTGATTTATTAAGTATAGGAGATAACTTTATAACAGTTACACCAAACAATGATAGAGCACTAACATCAGAGGAGTTATGTGACATAATTAAAGGTAAGGGCAAGGATGCAAAGGCGGCAAAGGATATTAATGAAGCTGTTGATATGGCACTTGCTACAAGAAGTGAAGAAGAGATGCTTGTATTCTGCGGATCCTTATATATGATAGGTGAGGTTAGAACTTATCTTAAAGAAAAGCTTGGACTATAATATAAAAAGAAGTTTTACTAAAAAAACCTACAGAAAATTTTCTGTAGGTTTTTATGTATATAATTTTATATATTACCGATTGAACACTTTCCCCAAACCTTAAATATAATATATAAAAGGAGTGGTAATATGAGATACAGTGTATTTAGAATATTTATTATGAATCTTAGAAGAAGTCTTCTAAGATTTAATATTTCCATAAACATGCAAATGAAATATATTATGAGGAAGTTAAGGTTGAAATAATTACTATTGTTTTAGTAATTATTTTTCTTTAAGTAGAGATAGTATATCCTCATATAAATCAGGGCCCTTTTCCCTCCAAGTATCGCAAATTTTTGTCGCATCATCCTCATCATCTACTGATATATTTAATGACATTACATCGGAATCCTTACCTTTTATTTTTAAAATAACAAGAGTATCTGATTCTCGCTTCTCAAATGATGCTGATACATCTTGAACATTTTTCTTGTTATAATCTGAGGATTCAATATACTTATCTATTAGGCTAATCTTATCTATAGGGATTCGATTTATAAAAAATTCTAAAGTATTTCTACCAGGTTCAGTTAATGTAAGCTTATGAGTTTTATCTTCCTTAGAGTCACTAATGAAGCCATTATCTATTAACTCAGATAAATATTGTTGAAGGGAAAAATAATTTATTAAATTATTCTCAAGTACAACATGAGTTATGTGAGTATTAGATGTTGGTTCCTGTAATTTACTAAGTATATATAAAAGCAAAAGCTTATTTTCAGCTAATTCAGAAGTATCTTTAAACATAATAGCCTCCTAAAAAATATTTACTCTTTCAAAATATACTATGTGTAGTATCTAGCTTGAAAGGACCTCATTATAAAGCTAAAGATATCTATAAAGAAGTTAAAATAGATAATATTAACTTTATATAGATTATAACAATAATGTATAAAACCTATCAAGTGATTTTAATGCTTTAAAGCAAAACATATAGTAGTATAGGTTAATTTTGTAGTATTTATACACATATACATACGAGTAATTATATAAAAATCCTTTTTTAGTAATTAAATAAATTTTTTATTAATAGATTAATATTATAAGTAATTTAGGAGGTTTGTATTGAGAAAAAAGAAGTATTTGTACAAATGGGGTATAAACATCCTATTAATATTATGTATAGTAGGAGTATCTGTTTACTATTCAACTGGGAAGGGATTTAAGGTTTTCAATAATGTTTTGAAAAATAAAAAAACAATACCTATACATAGTGTAGAAAAAGAAGAGAAGGTAGTAGCTATAACAGTGAATACTGGATTTGGGAAACAGTTTACAGATGAAATATTAGAATTACTTAAGGGGGAAAAGGTAGAAGCTAGTTTTTTTGCAATGGGTAGCTGGATAGATAGATATCCTGATAGTTTAAAGAAAATACACAAATCTGGTCATGAAGTAGGAAATAATTCACTAACATATCCACATTTCACAAAGATAACAAAGGAACAAATAAAAAGTGAAATAGAAGATGGAGATAAGAAAATAGAAAGTATTACAGGAAGTAGTAGTAAGCTATTTAGACCTCCATTTGGTGATTATAATGAAGATGTTATAAAAACTATTACTGACCTTGGATATTACTCTGTACTTTGGGATGTTGATTCCCTTGACTGGGGTAGCAAAAGTGAGAAGGAAATTACAGACATAATACTAAAGCAAGTTGCAAATGGATCTATATTACTTTTTCACAATAATTCTCAAAAAACAGCAGGAGCTATGGAAATAGCTATAAAAGAATTAAAAACAAGGGGATATAAGTTTTTAAAAGTTTCAGATTTAATATATAAGGATAATTATTATATTGATCATACTGGAAGACAAAGGGAAGTGAAATAGTATATAAAAGGGTACCTTAATAAAAAATTTAAGGTGCTTTTTTGTATGGATAATTAAAATATTAAATTGAATTTAAATTAGTATATTGTAAAATAGAATAAATTTAGTAATAAAAGGGAATAAGTATTAATAAAAACTTTTATGAGGTGTTATAAATGATTACTATAGGAGTATTTGGTAGTAAGGAAAAGAGAAGTTTAATAAAATTATTATTTAATTATCTAATAGAAAGAGGAAAAAGAGTAGTAGTCATAGAACAAGTAGATAGTACCAGTTTTAACAGATATAAGGAGAATGTGGACTTTTTAATTTTTGATATAAATAGTGCTGATATTAAGGGAAGTATATATGAAAAAATAAGGTTTGATATTGTTCTAGAAGGGTTACTAGATAGTAATGATAGTTCCATAAGTGTACTTCAAAGTAGCGTTCTTAGTATTAGAGACAATGGATACTTTATTTTTAACTCAGATTATACTGATAAGATCAATTTTAAATGTAATAATTTATATCCTATTACATATGGTTTAAATGGTAAGTGTTCAGTTACAGCATCTAGTGTTAATGATATAGAAAGATTAGAATTTAGTTACTGTCTTCAAAGGGCTATATTAACAATCGATAAAGATGTTATTGAGCCATTTGAAAGTCCGATAAAAGTTAAGGGGGAAATTGTTGACTTAAATGGCTATCTTGCTGTTTTAACTTGCTTATTGGTTCTTGGATATAAATTTTAAAAAAATATACATAATTTACACTAAACTTTAATATTAATATCTTAAGATTATTTTTTAAGTTTAAGAACACGAAGGAGAGGGATGGGAAAATGACAGACAATCTTTTAGTTACTAATAAAGTTTATATTGAGGGGAAGGTTATTTCCGAAGTTGAGTTTAGCCACCAAATGTATGGTGAAGGATTTTACATACTTAAAATTGAAGTGCCAAGACTTAGTGAGGCAGTAGACATTCTTCCTGTTACAGTATCAGAAAGACTTATTTCTATAATGGATATTAAGGTAGGGAGCTCAGTTGGTATAGTTGGACAACTTCGTTCATATAACAAAATCGTAGATGGTAACAACCGTCTTATACTAACTATTTTTGCAAGGGATATTAATCCAATTTCAGAAATATCAAAAACTCCAAACCAAATTTTTATTGATGGTTTCATTTGTAAGTCACCAGTTTATAGAACAACTCCTTTTGGAAGAGAAATAACTGATATACTAGTAGCAGCAAATAGACCATACAATAAGTCAGATTATATACCAGTTATAGCATGGGGTAGAAATGCAAGATTCTCAAGTACTCTAGAAATAGGCTCTCATATTAGAATATGGGGTAGAATACAAAGTAGAGAGTATGAAAAGAAGGTATCTGAGGATGTAACATTAAGTAGAGTAGCATACGAGGTTTCCATTACTAAAATGGAAAGTGTATCAGATGAAGAAGAAGCTGATAACAATGAAAGTAATGTGTATGAGCTTAATGCATCATCAACATCTTACTGTGAAGAATGCAGATTTGGTGATGGGTCAGAGGAGTACGATCCAAATGTAGCCCTTGAAGAGGTGTCTGCAGAAGTAACTAAATAGTTATAATATAAAAGGCTGTTGATCTATATCAACAGCCTTTATTAAGTAATTATTTTCTAAGATCATCAAGAAGTTGAGTCTTATTCTTTGTTTTATCATCAACTGATTTAATAACCTTTGCAGGTGTTCCAGCAACAACAACTCCTGCTTCAACGTCAGTTGTTACAACTGATCCAGCGGCAACTACAGCACCGTCACCGATTTTAACTCCTTCAAGTACAACTGCATTAGCACCTATTAGTACGTTATCACCAATCATAACTGGGTCCTTTGAAGGTGGTTCAAGTACTCCAGCAACAACAGCACCTGCTCCAACATGTGAGTTTTTACCAACCTTAGCTCTAGCACCAAGTACAGCGTTCATATCAATCATAGTACCTTCACCGATTTCAGCACCAATGTTAATAACCGCACCCATCATTATAACAGCAGTATCAGCTATATGAACACCTTCTCTTAAAATTGAACCTGGTTCAATTCTAGCGTTAACATTTCTAGTATCCATTAGTGGAATAGCAGAATTTCTTCTGTCCCATTCTATTCTAAACTTATTTATTTTATCTTTATTTTCAGTTAAGAAATCATTAACCTTATCACTTTCTCCGAATATTACATAGAAGCTACCTTCTCCGTATATTTCTATTTCATTATTTGAAACTCCCTTAAGGTCTCCGTCAACATATGCCTTAACAGGTGTTGCCTTTTTACTTTCTTTTATAAATCTCGCTATTTCGTATGGATTAGTTAGATCGTAATCTCTTCTTATGTCCATAGTATATCCTCCTTATAATTATAAAATTTTGTAATTTTTTATTAATATAGCATTACAATATATATTTGTCAATTAATCTGTTATAGACTTTATGTATCTCTCTATTCTGTCTAATGCTTCCTTTAAAGTATCAGGTGAATAAGCATATGAAAGTCTAATATATCCTTCTATAGCCCCGGAGAAAGCAGTACTTGGTACAACTGCTACCTTTTCTTTTTCAAGTAGGTCTAGAGCAAAGTCGAAGGAGATATCTGAGAACTTTTTAATAGATGGGAATATATAGAAGGCCCCACTTGGCATTTCAACATCAAACCCCATAGACACTAATCTATTATAGACATAATCACGTCTTTTAATGTATTCTTCCTTCATATATATTGCATCATCAATTCCCTTTGTTAATGCCTCTATAGCAGCATATTGACTGATTGTTGATGCACAAGTAGCATTGTATTGATGAACCTTAATAAGGTGTTTACATATATATTCAGGAGCAAAAATGAATCCAATTCTAAAACCTGTCATTGAGTGAGACTTGGAAAGACCATTAATAACTATAGTTTTTTCTCTCATATAATCTATAGTTGCTATAGATATATGCTTTCCATCAAAGGAAAGTTCACTATATATCTCATCTGATAACACAAATATATCATTATCACGTAATACTTCAGCTATATCTTTGATTTCCTCAGCTGACATAGTACACCCTGTAGGATTGGAAGGATATGGAAGTATTATGCATCTTGTTTTTTCTGTAATCGCTTTCTTTAAATCATCTGCAGTTAATTTGAAGCCTGTTTTAGTAGTATCTATATAAATAGGAACTGCGCCCATAAGCTTAACTACAGGTTCATATCCAGGATAAGCAGGTGATGGAATTATAACTTCACATCCTTCTTCTAATATCCCTCTAAGCGCAGTATCTATCGCTTCACTTGCTCCGTTAGTTGTTATAACTTCAGTGTTTGGATCATAGTTTAGTGAATACTTTGTCTTAACAAAGCTGCAAGCAGCCTCTCTAAGTTCCATAAGACCTGCATTATGTGTATATGTTGTTTTTCCATTGTCAAGGGCAAGTTTTGCAGCTTCCTTTACATGAAGTGGTGTATCAAAGTCAGGTTGACCAATAGTTAGGGAAATTGCATCAGAATACTTAAGAACTAAATTATAAAATTTTCTGATACCGGATATTTCAATATCCTGAACTCTTTTATTTATAAAATTATCCATAATAGCCTCCAATTTTAAGAAAGCCCCACTTAAAAAAGAGGGGCAAGATAACTAATTTTTAAAATATGAATATGATTATTTAATAACATCACTCATGGAATAGTATCCATTTGTTTTTGTAACTAGGAACTTAGCAGCTTTTATAGCACCATCTGCAAAAACATCACGTGTTAGGGCAGTATGCTTAACTTCCACAATTTCATTGTTGCTAGCAAATAGAGCAGTGTGTTCACCATAGATTCCACCAGCTCTTACAGCATGAATACCTATTTCAGTTTGAGTTCTTTTTTCTGTTTTTGTTTCTCTTCCATGAACATATTTTATATCGTCATCAAGTTCTTCCTTCATAGCATCTGCTATCATTAAAGCAGTACCACTTGGAGAATCTAATTTTTGATTATGGTGTTTTTCTATAACTTCTATATCAAAGTTAGGATATAAAACATTTGCAGCCTTCTTTACAAGAGATAGTAAAAGGTTTATACCAACTGACATGTTACCAGAGTGAAGTATAGGGAAGTCACAAGATGCTTCCTTCATAGCTTCCTTTTCTTCATCTGTAAAGCCAGTAGTACATATTACAAGTGGAGTTTTAGTAGATTTTCCGAATTCTAATAATCCACTTAAGCAACTATGGTTTGAAAAGTCAATAACAACATCAACATTTTCCTTTACATCCTTTAAAGAAGTGTAAACAGGGTAGTTATTAGATGCCTTTTCAGGATTTCTATCTACACCGCAAACAGTTTCCATATCATTTGATTCATCTATAATACGAGTTAGTACTTGGCCAACTCTTCCGTTACATCCAAATAAAAGAATTTTCATCGTTTCACCTCTATGCATTTAGTCCGTAGTCTTTAATAGCCTTTAGTAGAATTTCCTTGCCACTATCTGACATGTCTACTAATGGAAGTCTTAAAGAGCCTACATTTTTACCTAGTATATTAAGAGCCGCTTTAACAGGTATAGGATTACACTCTATGAATAATGAATTTATTAGAGGTAGCATCTCAAGTTGAAGTGCAAGAGCTGCCTTAGTGTCACCTGAAAGATATTTTGCACATATATCATGTGTTTCAGTTGGGAGTATATTTGCAACAACGGAAATAACACCCTTACCACCAAGTGACATTATAGGAACTATTTGATCATCATTTCCTGAGTATATATCTAGGTTAGGACAAACACGAGCAATTTCTGCTATTTGGCTAATATCCCCACTAGCTTCCTTTATAGCAAGTATATTAGGTAATTTAGCTATTTCTACTAAAGTGCTAGGTTGAATGTTAAGGCCTGTTCTAGATGGAACATTATATACTATTATAGGAATATTAACATTCGTAGCTACAGCTTCGAAGTGCTTTATACATCCTGCTTGAGTAGTTTTATTGTAGTATGGCGTAATTACAAGTAAACCGTCAACACCAATACTTTCCGCCCATTTACTCATTTCTACTGAAGTAGCTGTATTATTACTTCCTGTTCCTGCAATAACAGGGATTCTTCCCTTAACTACATCTACTGTGAATTTAATAGTTTCTTTTCTTTCGGTTTCTGACATTGTTGATGCTTCTCCAGTTGTTCCACAAACAACAATAGCGTCTGTACCTTTCTCTATATGCCAATTTAAAAGTTCTTCTAATTTTTTAAAGTCCACTCCAGTTTCGTTAAATGGTGTAACGATTGCAACTCCTGAACCAGTAAAAATACTCATGAACATTCATCCTTTCATTTCAAACTTATTTTCATTATATGCATATAGAGAGATTTTTGCAATTTAACATAAGAATGAATCGCTTCAATAAATAGAAAAAAATTTTAGAAGGATTCACTATCCAATTAATATGGATATAAAAATAAAATAAAAAAGCTAAAATATGGCACGCACTTTGCGTGCCATAAATATTATTAATAATTTTAATTATTTAACAAGTAGTTCAGCTATTTGAACAGCATTTGTTGCAGCACCTTTTCTTATGTTGTCAGCAACAACCCACATGTTAATTCCGTTATCTACTGATTCGTCTCTTCTGATTCTTCCAACGAAAACTTCATCACGACCAGCTAGTAGAGCAGGCATTGGGTATTCATTTTTTGATGGATCATCCATAACAACGATTCCATCTGATGAAGCTAGAAGATCACGAACTTCATTAACATCAAATTCGTTTTCAAGTTCGATATTAATAGATTCGCTGTGTCCATAGTATACAGGAACTCTAACTGTTGTAGCAGTTACCTTAATATCATCTCTATGAAGAATCTTCTTAGTTTCTTCAATCATCTTAGTTTCTTCCTTTGTATAGCCATTTTCCATAAATACATCAATATGTGGAATTAGGTTATATGCTATTTGATGTTGGAACTTCTTAGGAGCAGCCCCATTAAGTGAACCTTCTTCAAGATCTGCATATCCTGCAACTCCAGCACCAGCTACTGCTTGGTAAGTTGAGTATATAACTCTTTTAATTTTGTACTTATTATCAAGTGGCTTAAGTGCAACCATAGCTTGAATAGTTGAACAGTTAGGGTTTGCTATAATACCCTTATTCCATTTAATATCTTCAGCATTAACTTCTGGAACAACAAGTGGAACTTCCTTGTCCATTCTCCATGCACTACTATTATCTACTACAGTACATCCCTTTGATGCTGCAATAGGTGCAAACTTCTTACTAACATCTCCACCAGCTGAGAATAGTGCAATGTCTATACCTCTATCAAATGAAGTTTCAGTAAGTTCTTCAACAGTATATTCCTTACCATTGAATTCAACCTTTTCACCAGCTGATTTTGCTGATGAGAATAAATATAATTCGTCAATTGGGAAATTTCTTTCCTTTAATACAGTTAGAAAAGTTCTTCCAACCATACCAGTTGCCCCTACAAGTGCTAATTTAACTCCCATAATTGTACCTCCTTGAAGCGTTATATCTTATACCTTTATGAAGGCTATTATAACACAATATTGCAAATTATACTATTTGTAATGAAAAATGTTTTGTGAAATCTTTATTAATATTGCTTTTGATAAAAAGATAACATAAATAATTTCTTAATAAGAATTATTGTTAATTTGAATGATTACAATTAATAACTTGCATATTAGTTATGTAAAAAAAATAGAATAGGAAATTTTTATAGGGGTAAAATAAACTTAAATATTCTTAAGGAGGCTTTTATATGGCTACACCATTTAAGAAAAAGGTTAAAGCAAAAATCATGTCTAATAAAGAATTAACAGAAGAAATGAAGGAAAGAGAGAAAATAAAATATGAAATTGCTGAAGAACTGGGGCTTTTAGATAAAGTGAAAGAGGTTGGTTGGGATGGACTAACTTCAAGTGAAGCAGGAAAAATAGGTGGAATTATGACTAAGCGTAATAAATTAGAAGGTAGAAAGTGGAATAAGTAATATTTCAAAAATACTGAATATGACATAATCTGTGTTAATTTATGATATAATCCATCTGTATGTTTTCTATAAAAATATTAACAAGGTGAGCTGTGCCTGGTGAACCAGCTCAATAAACAATAAAACAGGAGGAGAATAAATGAAAATATCAAAATTAACTACAAAGCAGATAACAAAGGTAGGGATAGTTGCAGCACTTTATGTAGTACTAACTATAGCAGTTGCTCCTATTGGATATGGAGCTATTCAATTTAGAATTTCGGAAGTTTTAAACCTCTTAGCTTTTATAAATCCATTATATGGAGTATCTCTAGTAATAGGCTGTGCTATAGCTAATCTATTTAGTCCACTAGGAATATATGATGTAGTATTTGGAACACTATCTACAGCACTAAGTGTAATATTTATTGCTAGGTCTAAAAATCTATTTAGAGCTTCACTTTGGCCAAGTTTATTTATACCACTTATAGTTGGTCTTGAACTCTACCTTCTTCAAAAGCTACCTTTTATTGCAACTGTAATACCAATTATGATAAGTGAATTCATAATAATGACGATAATTGCCTATCCCTTATTTAAATTAATAAGTAAAAAAGAAAAGTTTATAAACATGTTAAAGGGATAAGCATTAAATATAGTAGCTAATCCATTAATGACAACCCCCACTGAGGATTTATCTTTAGTGGGGGTTAATACTACTTTACATATATTTTTATAACTTCCAAATTCCCTCTAATTTCATACTCACCTAATGATGCAGGAATAAGTATGCTATTTCCTCTTGATATGCTTTGGCTTTGGTTTTTATATATTATTCTTCCATTTCCATCAACACATGTGTATATATGAAAACTTCTAAGGTCTGGACTTGAGATAAGTGAATTTTTAATTTTTAGATAATCAACAGTAAAGTCTTTAATATCTAGGAGATTATAAAAGTCTTCATCTATATACTCGGAAGATCTAATTATTTTTCCCCTAGATGAAATGTCTATAACATTTAAAGCATCATCAATATGAAGTTCTCGTCTCTTTCCATTTTCATTTCTATCCCAGTCATATAATCTATATGTTATATCGCTGCTTTGTTGAACTTCTAGAACTATTGTATCTTCAAGCAGTGCATGCACAGTCCCAGATGGGATAAATATAGCATCACCAACACTTATATTTTCTATGTTGAGTAGTGATTCTATATTGTTTTTTTCTATAGAATTTTTAATATCTGCCTTTGTAACATTATCTTTTAATCCTAAAACTATTTTGCTATTTTCATTTGCATAAACAACGTACCAAAGTTCGTTTTTTCCTAGAGAATAAGATTTTTTCATAGCATAAAAGTCATTTGGATGAACCTGAACAGAAAGTCTACTACTTGCATCAAGGAATTTTATAATTAAAGGGAAAAAATCAGAGTTGATGTTTTTTCCAAGAATTTCAACTGGATATATATCTACAAGGGTTTTAAGATAAATATCTTTAAATATCCCATTTTTAATTTTACATAAAAAATCCTTGTGGCAAGACACTTCAAAGCTTTCTCCAATTTTACTACCTGAGTAGTCTTTATTTAGTTTTTGTCTTAAATTATCTCCACCCCAAACACATTCCTTAAAAAATGGTGTTAAAAAAAGAGGATAAAACATAACTTTCCCCCTAAACTGCTCTTTTATTTAAAGTATTCATATAGGTATGAATTGGTTACAATTGGATGCAAGTGTAACCAATTTAGATCTAAGTTGATTTTTCATGATAAATAGATAATAATATTTTAAGTAAAATCTTTTAGGGGATGATTAGATGAATGAGCAGTATACATACATTTCACAGGTCTATGATAAGATGATTGAAATGGATTATGATAAATGGAAGCAATTTATAGAAGGATATTTTAAAAGTAATGATGAAGTTATTAAAGGGAAAAAATGCTTAGAGCTTGGCTGTGGCACAGGGAACATGACTCTTTGTCTTAAGGAAATAGGCTTAGAAGTTACAGCACTTGATATCTCAGAGGAGATGCTTAATGTTGCAGAGGAAAAGTTAAGACTTAAAAACTATAAAGTTAATTTTGTTAATGGAGATATGGTAGATATCTCACTTAACAAAAAATTTAACTATATATTTTCATTTTGTGATGGATATAATTATTTAACCGAAGATGAAGATATAAGTAATAGTTTTTTATCTGTATATGAACATTTATCAGATGATGGGTACTTTGTTTTTGATATAAGTAGCAATTATAAGCTTCTAAATGAGATAGGAAACAAAAGTTTTACACTAAATGAAGATGATTTGTGTTACATATGGGATAATTATGTGGAGGATAATATTGTGGAGATGTATATTACCTTCTTTATGAGGGAAGGTAATATCTATAAAAGGTTTGATGAGGTTCATTATCAAAGAGCCTATGATACAAATTATATAAAGAAGCTTCTTTATGAAGCGGGATTTAAGTCAGTTAACACTTATAATGATTACGAAAATAAACCTTCAGATGAAAAGAGTTTAAGGGTTGTTTTTGTAGCTAAAAAATAGGAGGTTTTTATGGGATATATAGTAAGAGCAACTGCAAATGAAGGAAATGTAAGAATATTTTGTGCGATTACAACAGATATAGTTGAAAAAGCAAGACAAGTACATAATTTAAGTCCACTAGCGAGTGCAGCACTTGGGAGACTTTTAAGTGCAGGAAGCATACTTGGATTAATGTCAAAGGGAGAAAAAGACAAAATAACTATCTCGATGAATGGTGGAGGTGAAGCAGGGAATATTCTTGTTGCGACGAACTCTACAGGGAATGTAAAGGGATACATATCAAATCCAGCTGTTACTCTTCCTCCAAATGAGGCTGGAAAACTAGATGTAGGAGGCGCTGTAGGTAAAAATGGAGTTTTGAATATTATTAGGGACTTAGGATTAAGAGAACCATATGTTGGGCAAGTTCCTATATATACAGGTGAAATAGGAGATGATCTTGCTTATTATTTTACTGTTTCTGAGCAAGTTCCATCAGCGGTTTCCTTAGGAGTTTTAGTAAATCCTGAAGATGCATCTATTAAGTCAGCGGGAGCATTAATTATTCAAATGATGCCAGATGCCCCTGAAATGCTTGCGGATGTTATTACATTTAGACTAGAGGAAATACCACCGCTTTCAACTCTTATATCTGAGGGGAAAACTGCAGAGGATATTATTAATCTTCTTTTTGATGATATGGACCTTAAGATTTATGAAACCATTGAGGTTAATTATGAATGCGATTGTTCAAGGGAGAGAGTAGAAAAAACCCTACTATCAATTGGAGAAGCTGAACTAAATAAGATTAAAGAAGAAGAAGAGAGTATTAATGTAGAATGTCATTTCTGTGAAAAAGAATATAAATTTACATCAGATGATATAGATGAACTTATAAAAGAAGCTAAGTTATAAATTATGTTAAAGTGCATAGTAATAAATTAGAAGTCTATTTATTACTATGCATTTTTTAATGAAAAATTAGTTTGGAAACTTTTTATTGAAAAGTGTTGACAAGCATAAATGTTTAATGTATTATAATATATGTCGGCAGGGCGAAGTTACCTGCTAACAACAAAATACATATGAAGATAAAAGTAATTATGGAAGCATAGCTCAGCTGGGAGAGCACCTGCCTTACAAGCAGGGGGTCACAGGTTCGATCCCTGTTGTTTCCACCAAAATGGCCCAGTAGCTCAGTTGGTTAGAGTGCTGGCCTGTCACGCCAGAGGTCGAGGGTTCGAGCCCCTTCTGGGTCGCCATTTTGATTACTATTTGCCTCGATAGCTCAGTCGGTAGAGCAGGGGACTGAAAATCCCCGTGTCGCTGGTTCGATTCCGGCTCGAGGCACCATCTTTATTAACATATGGCGACATAGCCAAGTGGTAAGGCAGAGGTCTGCAAAACCTTTACTCCCCAGTTCAAATCTGGGTGTCGCCTCCAAAGTAAGTAGTCTATTGAATAAATAGGCTACTTTTGTTTTTGTAGTTAAAAATATAAGTTTTATAATAACTTTGAAGCATTACTACAAAAATAACTATTTTAAATTATTAATTATAAAGTTTATAAAAATGAATACTTATAGTTAATATAAAATTTATTTTATTAAGGTTAATTGTGGTTTGAAAAAAAATTAATTTTTTTTTATTTATTTTGTTGACAAACTTATATTAGGATGATAATATAGATAATGTAGTCTGGAAGCATAGCTCAGCTGGGAGAGCACCTGCCTTACAAGCAGGGGGTCACAGGT